>DASQHV010000363.1:0-3794 GCA_035631915.1 Candidatus Acidiferrales bacterium
GCGCAGGTGCAGCTGTGGCGCCTCGGCTCTGCGCTGAACTGGACAATGGTCGCATTGGCGATCGTCGGATTTTCGTTCACCTGGTGGGCCCGCATTCACCTCGGCCCCCTTTGGTCGGACTTTGGAGTGACGAAGAAGGCCGGACATCATGTCGTCGATACTGGTCCATATCGCCTCGTGCGGCATCCGATCTATTTGGGCATTACCGTTGCCGCGTTCGCGACTGCGATCGAGAAGGGAACCTCCTTCGCACTGGCTGGCGCCGCCGCTCTAACCCTCGCCTTTTTCGCAAAAGCGCGACGGGAGGAACGCTTCCTGCGCGTGGAACTGGGGAACGACGCTTACGGCGCCTACGCACGCAAGACCGCGATGCTGGTGCCGTTCGTGCGAATCTAGATCCAACGCCCGATAATCAGCGGCCACCGTCAGGCGCCGGGGTCGCGCCCCGCCCGTCAAATTGCTACTTTCTGACCTCTTGCCACGTCATATTGTTTTTATTACAGTTTGTAGGGTCACCGGCGCCACTTTCTTACAACTCAAAACGCCGGCGGCGGGGGAGAACGATGAAGGGATTCGACGAGATTGCATCGCAGGCCTTCCAGCAGAGCGACGATGGCACCTGGATATTTTTCCCGCGTACGCGTTTCTTCAGCGGTTACGAGGTGCCCAGCGAGGCACGCAAGGACGAGCTACAACACAGTTTCAGCCAGTTTCTGGAACTGTCGATGTGGCTGGTGTTTGCCGGCTTGATGCTGACCGGCAGTTTTGGCCATTTGATCTCGGGCGCGATGTCGCTGGAAGTCGCGATGCTGTTCGCGACTGCCAGGTTCGCGCGCCGCGCCAGCCGCGGCCTGGTGAAGAGCACTGTGCGCTTCGACCCCGAACGGTCGCGCAGGCTGTTCGTGGAAAGCCGCAGCGTGCGCCGGCTGCTGGCGATGCAAGCGCTGTGCATCGTGATGACGTTCTTCGCGATCTACGCGCTCGAACTGCAGCCGCAGTTGTGGACCACCATTCTGCCGGGCGCGATCTTCCTGGCCTTCAGCACCTTCGCGTGGAGCCGGATGATGAAGATCAAGTTCGAGACCCGCGCGATTCAGCAGCACGCGACCAAGTAGCGCCGCACATTACATAAATCGGATTGAACGCGGACCCCGGGCTGGCTCCCTAGCCCGGGGTTTCGTGCTTGGATAAAACCATCGTGGTGCCAACGATGCCCGGTGATTCGCACAAGCTCGCCGCTCAGGCCGAAAAACTGCGCGACGAGATCAACCACCATCTCTACCGCTACCACGTCCTCGACGATCCCGAGATTTCGGACGCCGAGTTTGACCAGTTGATGCGCCAGCTCGAGGCGCTCGAACGCGAGCATCCAGATCTCGCCACGCCGGATTCGCCCACCCAGCGCGTCGGTGCGGCGCCGAGCGAGAAGTTCGGCGTCGTGGTGCATCGCAAGCCCATGATGTCGCTTGCCAACGCGATGGACGCCGACGAGATGCGCGAGTTCGACAAGCGAATCAAGCGCTTTCTCAAGTCCGACGCCGACCTCGAGTACGTGGCCGAGGTCAAGCTGGACGGCCTCGGAATCGAGCTGGTGTACGAGGACGGGCGGCTGAAGGTCGGGTCGACCCGCGGCGACGGAACCAACGGCGAGGACGTCACGCCCAATATCCGGACTATCAAAAGCGTGCCGCTGAAGCTGCTGAAGCCGGCGCACGGCAAGATTCCGCGCCTGCTCGAGGTGCGCGGCGAGGTCATCATTCCGCGCAAGGCATTCGAGCGGATGAACAAGGAGCGCGAGGAAGCGGGCGAGCCTGTGTTCGCGAATCCACGCAACGCCGCCGCGGGAGCGCTCCGCCAGCTCGATCCGAAGATCACCGCGTCGCGCCCGCTGGATATTTTTCTCTACGCGCCGGGCGTGATCGAGGGCGCGGCGTTCGAGTCGCAGTGGGATTTTCTGAATGGGATCAAGGCGCTGGGGCTGCGCGTGAATCCGCTCTCGAAAGTCTGCGCGAACGTCGAAGCGATACTCGAGTACTGGAACGAAGTCACCGAAAAACGCCACGCGCTCGACTACGAGGCCGACGGCGTGGTCGCCAAGGTGAACTCGTACGCGCTCCAGGAGCAGTTGGGCGAGGTTTCGCGCTCGCCGCGCTGGGCTATCGCGTACAAGTTCAAGGCGCAGCAGGCCGAAACGGTGGTCGAGCGGATCGAGGTGCAGGTCGGCCGCATCGGGTCGCTGACGCCGGTCGCGAAGCTCAAGCCGGTGCAGCTCGCGGGGGTCACAATTTCCAACTCGTCGCTGCACAACCTGGACGAGATTCGGCGCAAAGATATCCGCGAGCATGACACCGTGTTGCTCGAGCGCGCCGGCGACGTGATTCCCTATGTGGTGCGGGTGACCAAGCAGGCGCATCCGCGGCATGCGCAATTCGAGATGCCGCGTCATTGTCCGGAATGCGGCGCAGCGATCGTGCACGAAGAGGGCGAGGTCGGCTACTTCTGCGTCAACGCGAACTGTCCCGCGCGGATGCGCGAGTCGATTCGCCACTTCGCGTCAAAGACTTGCCTCGATATCGAGGGACTTGGCGACAAGCTGGTCGCGCAACTGGTCGAAAAGGGAATCGTCAAGGAGCTCGATGACCTGTTCTCGCTCACCAAGGAGCAACTGTCCGGCCTTGATCGGATGGCCGACAAGAGCGCGCAGAACGTGCTCGACGCGATTCAGAAGGCGCGCCAGACCACACTCGACAGGTTTATCAACGGCCTTGGGATTCGCCATGTCGGCGAGCACACGGCGCGTCAATTGGCGCTGAAGTTCGGCACGATGGATGCGCTGGTCGGCGCGAGCGAAGACGATCTGCTCGGCGTGCGCGATATCGGCGCCGAAGTCGCGCACAGCATCCGGGAATACTTCGACGAACCGCGCAATCTCAAGGCGGTGAAGCGGCTGATGAAGATCCTCGACGTCGCGCCGGTCGCGGAAGTCGAAGGACGCGGAGCGCTGCGCGACAAAACGTTCGTGCTGACCGGGACGCTTGACGGGATGACGCGGGAGGATGCCGAACGCAAGATCATGGCGGCTGGCGGTCGCGTAACGTCGTCGGTCAGCCGCAAGACCGATTTCGTCGTCGCTGGCGCGGAGGCCGGGTCGAAGTTGAAGAAAGCGACCGAGCTCGGCGTGCGTGTGCTCGACGAGAAAGGGCTGCTCGAGCTGCTGAACGGCTAGCGCAACAAGGAGAAAAGCGAAAAGGAGAAGAGATGTGAAACCCACACTGGGTTTCACGCTTCCTGTTTGAACCTGGTTGCGGTCAGAGTGCGTAAGGCCGAAACGCTGCACGTCGCGGGACGAAGATGCGGCCGCAACGGCCTGTTAGAAAGTTGGGCTCTAGGACGCGAAGGCGTGGGTAGAAATCTCCACAACCCCGCTAGTGTCATGGCGATAGAGTTGAGGTGAGCAGCGGAGGGTCCGTCATTCTGAGCGAAGGCCGCCCTCCGTGTCATTCTTGAGCGGAGTCTGCGGAGCGAAGAATCCCGGCGCGCGATCTTACGCGCGTTCTGCGACTACCCCGGCTTGCACCGCGAAAGATCCGGGATCCCTCGACTCCGCAGACTTCGCTCGGGATGACAGAAGGAGGCGCTCCGATCAGATGGCAGGAAGCGCTGCCTTACGCGCGTTCTGCTTTCCCGGCGCGGGGCGTGTGCGACGCGCTAGTTGGCGGGGGGGCGCGCGGCCAGCCTGGTCAGTACGCGCAGATGCGGATCCGGACCTGCAGCAACAGGTTGCCTATTCCAAC
>DASQHV010000364.1:0-5177 GCA_035631915.1 Candidatus Acidiferrales bacterium
AGTCGCAGACTAGCGTCCATCCGAGATCTGGACCCTCGAATAGTTCGATCGAATCGCCCGCAATCCGGCGCCATCGCGCGCGATCGCGCACGGTGCGAATTTCGCACGCGTCTCGGAGCGCAAGTGTCGCAGGCGGCATCGATTCAGAAAGACCCTCGAGCGCGCGGGCAAGTGCCGCCGCAAATTCACGCGGCGCACCAAGTGCGGGGCTGACCACAATAATCTGATGCGGCGAGAGGCAGCCGAGTTGCTCGAACATCACGACGTCTCGGGCGAGCGATTCGGCCACCGCGTCGATGCGCGACCGAGCGAGTGCCGAAGGCGCCACCACGGCGGCGCTGACGCGACTGCCGAAACCGAGCACTTTGTCGTTGGCGTGAAGCGATGCAATCGTCGAATCGTCACCATAGGCCATCACGCGATCGCAGTTCGCGAGTAGCTCGCCCGACAAGTCCGTGCGCTCGCGGCCCCAGTTGAGGACAGCGACGCAGTGAGCGACGGTCGGATCGATCTCGGCCAGCGTGCGCACGAATGCCTCGAAGAAAATCGGCTCGGCGGTGGCAGTCTTCACCACGATTCCCGCACCAGCGACTAGCGAGATCGCAACTTCATGGATTCCCGCGCCCGCAACATTGCCCGCCATGATGAATCCGATGACGCCCGGTTTGGTGGCACGCCCGGCTCCTTGCACGCGCGCGGTGATCGGCGCGAGCGCGTCGGCGGTGAAGGGCCGCAGCAGCGCCTCGAGTGAGTTTTCGATCAGCGCTACGGAAAATCCAGCGCGCGCTGCGATTTCTGCCGACGCGCTGCGGCGCGGCTGGTAATCAGGGTCGCGCCAAAGTGCGAACGCGCGCGACAGTGCTTCGGCAGTTCGTCGCGCATCACGATTCGACTCGGCGGCCGCCCGGGCTCGTGCAACTGCCGACGCAACATCGCGCGGTTGCAAAGCTGGCGTCTCGAACCTCACGCGGCTTGCGTTCGACGCGGCCGAGCTCATCGCGAAGCCTCGAAGCGACCGGCATCCACCGGCTGCGAGCGTTCTGCGGCTGCAAATTGTTCGATCGAGAGCGCGCAGCCGCGCGCGTCGCCTGCGTCGATTCGCCCCACGACTCGCACGCGGCCAGACTCGACCGTGCCGAGGTCTTCCGTCATCACCGCCGATACCGAGCCAACGTTCGCGAGGTCGAAAAACGTAAGCAGCCCCATCTCGCCGTCAGCCACTGGACGGAGCGTGACCGGATCGCGCGCCGTAACGCGCATCCACGGCGGCGCCACCTTGAATCTCTCCGACGACGCGCCGGACTCCGCGCAGTTGAACGGCGTCGCGTCGTAAAGCTGCGAGCACAGCTCGGTCATGCCGTATTCGTTGATGACCATCGCGGGCGGAAGCGCGAGCAGCTCGCCGGCCAGCCGAATTACGTCGCGTGCGGCGAGCGGTGTCGCCTGCCCCTTCGCGCCGCCCGTGTCCATCAGCCGCGAGCTTGCCGGCCGCCCAATTTTTTTTGCGCGCTCGCCCAAGGCGGTGAACAGCGCCGCGAACGAAGCTGTCGTTCCGAGGATACACACCGGTTCGCGACGCGCTTCGCGATCGCCAAGGAATCGGATTGCGGCGTCGACGTCCACGCTGCTCCGCGACGCCGCCGCGAGTCGCGTGCCGGTGCCGAACTCCTCGACGCACCAGGTGATCATCGGGGAGAGCGACGACTCCGGCATCAAGTCAGCGGTCGGATGCATCGCGAGCATCGCCATTCGCCGCGCGTCGGGAAACAGCATCGTGCGTAGATGCGCAAGCGCCGACGCGCGATAAATCTCCGGCCGCGGGACCACATGACGTCCGCGCCGATCGCGCCCCTGCGTCGTGCCGCTGGTCAGAAAGACGCGAGCGTCCGGATGCGGCGCGCCGGGTTGCTGGGTCAAATCGACGAACTTGAATGCCACGTTGCTGACGGCGGGAACGCTATCAATCGAGCTTATCGCCGCTGGATAGGCGCGCTGCTGCTCGCAAAATCGTCGATACGGCTCAATCGTCTCGAACTGGTGGTTAAAGACCTCCCATGCGAGCCGTTCGAACAAATCAGGGGCGGGACTGTGGATAAACGTTTGGACCTTGTCGTAGATGGACATCGGGTCGTCCGGCGACAGAAAAACAGAGCGTGATCATTGCATTGCGGCGCGCGACCGTTCAATCCCGCACGCGCCCAATTTGGCCAAATTTGCCTGTATTTACGCGGCAGTGAAAATGTTCTAGACTGCGTGCCGGATAGTGGTGGCGAAGGAGGCTTCCGCAGCGGTCGATTGGCCGGGTAGGCGGAGGTATCGGGGGATTGTAGCGCATCAATCACCGCGTTTTGACGAACTAAACCGCTAGGCGGTTGAATTCGATTTTGCGCAAGCAGCGTAGTTCTGCTAAACGAGTCCCGACGGGACACAGGAAGAGGCCGCACGAAATGAAGAAATTTGCCGCCGGCGTATTGCTGGGCTTTCTGGCGAATTGGGCTGTCGCATCCGCCACGCCGCTCATCAGTCACAATGGCAGTTTCTGGAATCGATTGAACACCGCCGCCAAAGACGGCTACGTCAACGGCTACTCCGACGCGATGCGGGTCAGCGTCGGCAAGCTCGACGGCTTGAATATCGCCGCCGATCTTTTTCATTGGAAGGGCGCGCGCAAGATCATTCACCAGTTGTCCGGCCAGCTCGCGATGGGTGACAAGCTGTCACCCGACCAGGCGGTGAAGCGACTCGATGAACTGTATTCGAACAAGAAGTACAGCGAGCTCGAGCTCGGGCAGGCGCTGCAGATGCTGACGGTCCGCGCGAGCGAAATCGCGATGCCTGAAACGCCGCTCAAGGCGATCAAGTAAGTCCAACCGATTTTTTGCGCAGGAGGCGGTCCCTTCGGGGGCCGCCTCTTTTTTTCTTTTTTCATCGGTTCGGCGTCGCGACAAGCGCGCTTGAAACCTCGCAGCCACGGTCCTAGCCTAATTCGCGAGGCTCTCTGCGTGAACGCGCCGGTCATTCTGCTCGAAAAAGTTCTTCGCGCCACGGTCGGCGTTCATTCGCACATTCCGTCAACGCACGTCTCAACCGCGATCGGATTGGGCACCGACCGCCGCGGCACCGGCACGCTCGTGGGCAGCGACGGACTGATCCTCACCGTCCATTACCTGCTCCTGGGCGCGCAAAACGTGATCGTAACCCTGCCGGGCGGAGATCAACTCGAAGCAAAGATCGTCGGCAAGGATTACAGCACCGGTCTGGGGCTGTTGAAGATTGACCGCAAAAATCTCCCCACCGTCGAGGTCGTGTCTTCCGAGACCTGCGCGGTCGGGCAGGACGCCTTCAGCGTCGCGAGCCTCGGCGGCGAGAAGCGCTGCGCCGACTGCGGCATCATCACCTACCTCGGGCCGTTCGACGCGGTCTGGGAATTCGTGCTCGACCGCTGCGTATGCGTCACGGCGTCGGCGCTGAGCATCGGGCTGAGCGGCGGCGCGATCTGCAACAGCCGCGCGCAGTTGATCGGCATCTCGTACCTGAACTTTGCGGACTTGACGCGTGCGATTCTCGGCGTGCCCGGCGAAAACTTCCTGGCCGTCGGCGACGAGCTGATCAAGCACGGCCGCCGCATTTCGGCCGCGCCGCGCGCGTGGCTCGGCGTGCTGTCCTACACCTTGCGCGAGCACGTGGTGATCGCAGGCGTGATGCCGCGCGGCCCGGGGGAAAAGGCGGGCCTGCAACAGGGCGACCTGGTGATCGCAATCGACGGCAAGGACGTGACCGATCGCCGCTTTCTCTACGACGAACTGCGCAATCGCCAGCCCGGCGAGAACATCAATCTCAAAGTCCTGCGCAACAATCGTATCCATCAACTCGAAATCCCTTCGATTCGCGCCGAAGACTACTTTGCGTAGCGGCGCATCTGAGCACAGCCAATGAATGAACCGAGAGTCCGCCTGCGCGAGATGCTCGCGGGGCCTGCGATGATCGTCGCGCCGTTTGTGTTCGACTGCCTGCAGGCCAAGCTCGCGGCGCGCGCTGGTTTCGACGCGATGTACATGACCGGCTTCGGCACCGCCGCGGCGCGCGGCTACCCCGACCTGGGGCTGCTGACGATGACCGAGATGGTCGGCAATGCGCGCGCGATTTCGCACGCCGTCAACGTGCCTGTCATTTGCGACGCCGACACCGGCTACGGCAATCCGCTAAACGTCTGGCGCACCGTGCGCGAGTACGAAGATGCCGGCGCGGCCGCATTGCACATCGAGGACCAGGTTTTTCCCAAGCGATGCGGTTTCATGGCCGGCAAACAGGTGATCGCGCTCGACTCGATGGTGCCGAAGGTGCGCGCGGCGTGCGACGCGCGGCGCGACAAGAATCTCGTCATCATCGCGCGCACCGACGCGCTGCAGTCCGGCGGATGGGACGACGTCGAGGCGCGCGCCCGCGCCTACCGCGACGCCGGCGCCGACCTGGTCTTCGTCGACGGAATCAAGACGCTTGACGACTTGAAGCTCTACGCGCAGAAGCTCGGCGATCTACCGCTCGTTTACAACGGCGACCTGCTGCCACTCGACGAGTTGAAGACGTTCCCGTTCAAAGTGACGATCCATATCGGCACGATGCTCGCGGCGTTCGAGACGATGCGCGCGACGATGACGGAGCTGAAGCGCACGGGAAAGCTCAGCGCCGGCACTGGCTCGGGCGTGTTCGAAGATTTCGTACAGCTGATGGGCGCAGCCGAATTTCAGGCGCTGGAAAAAAAGTACGTCGAGTAGACAGCTCGGCCCGCCGCGTCACACGTCCTTGAATTCGCGCTTGGACTGCGACGCCTCGATCGCCGCCTGCGCCGCCGCCAGTCGCGCGACTGGAATCCGATACGGTGAGCACGACACATAGTCGAGCCCCAAGCGATGGCACAGCTTGACGCTCGCCGGATCGCCGCCGTGCTCGCCGCAGATGCCGATCTTCAACTTGCGGTTGGCTTTGCGTCCGCGCTCGATCGCAAGCTCCATCAAGCCGCCCACGCCGACCGGGTCCAACTCCTGGAACGGGTCTTTCTTGTAGACCTTGGCGCGAATGTAGTCGGGCAGGAATTTTCCCGAGTCGTCGCGCGAGATGCCGTAGGTCATCTGCGTAAGATCGTTGGTGCCGAATGAAAAGAACTCGGCCACTGCGCC
>DASQHV010000365.1:0-2991 GCA_035631915.1 Candidatus Acidiferrales bacterium
GATCATTTTCGCGATCCACATGCCGACCAATCGGCGCGTCGAGAATCGCAAATTGACGCAGGCCTATATCAACGCCGCGGCCAACGCGGGTGCGGAGTTTCGCGAGGGCGCGCGCGTCGATTCAATCGCGATCGAGAGCGGCCGCGCGGTCGGCGTGCGGCTGGCCGACGGCACGATCGAAAATGCGGACGTCGTGATCAACGCCGCCGGCGCCTGGTCGGGCGAGATTCGCGGGATCGAGGAGGATCGAATTCATTTCTACCCGGTCCGCGGGCAGATTCTGTGCTTCGAATCGCGCCCCGGACTCATCGGGCCTTCTATTTTTTCCGGCGACGGAATTGTCGTGCCGCGGCGCGATGGCCGCGTGCTGGCCGGCTCGATCTTCGAAGATGCGGGGTTCAACAAGAGCGTCACGCTGGACGGAATGGAGCGCATCCTGCGCGCGGTGCGGACGCTGGTGCCGTCGCTCGCGGCGATTCCGTTCCGCGAAGCCTGGGCGGGACTGCGCCCCGCGACCGACGACTTGCTGCCGGTGCTCGGGCGCTCGCCGACCGTTGCCAACGTGATATACGCGGGCGGTCATTTCCGAAGCGGCATCCTGTTGTCAGCGCTCACCGGCGAGGTGATTGCCGACATGGTCGCCGGCCGCACACCGCAACTTGACCTCACGCCGTTTTCGCCGGCGCGCTTTCGCGACGGAACGGCGCGTCCGGTCAAGCTCGCCGACATGATATGAGCGCCGGAGTCGTCCTGGGGTTGGTGCGCGACCTGTTCTTCCGCTCGAAGATCGACGCGGTCGCGACAACCGTTGGCGCGGAGGTAGCATACGCGTCGTCGCTGGACGCGGTGTCCGCGCGATGCGCCGAGCTGAAGCCTGCGGTCGTCTTTGCGGATCTGTCCGACGCGGCATTTCCGGCGCGTGATACCTTCGAGTCGATCCGCGCGGGCGCTCCTGGAGCGCGCGTGATCGGATTCGCCTCGCACATCGATCTGAAGCCGCTCAAGGCGGCGCGCGACGCCGGTTTCGATCTGACGCTTTCGCGCAGCGAATTCACCGCGCGCCTGCCTGAGCTCTTGAAGTCTCGCGACGGCTGATTTTTTCGATTCATCCGGACCGCGCGCCGGTGATATAAGAACTGAATGCCGGTAGCGCTCGCCGAATTTCATCCCTGTGTTCGCGATTGGTTCGAGCGTGAGTTCACGACGCCAACGCGCGCGCAAGAACTCGGCTGGCCGATTATCGGCGACGCCAACCGCGCACAAGGCTACGACGTTCTGCTCTGCGCGCCGACCGGCAGCGGCAAGACGCTCGCGGCTTTCATGTGGGCGATCAACGGGCTGGTGGTCGAGGCGGAGCAGGGGCTGCTGCGCGACGAAGTGTCGGTGCTGTACGTCTCGCCGCTGAAGGCGCTCGCCAACGATATCCGGCTCAACCTCGAGCAGCCGCTGACCGGCGTTACCGAAGTCGGCGCCGCAACGGGGCTCGATCTTTCGCGAATTCGCGCGGGCCTCCGCACCGGGGACACGTCGGCGAGCGAGCGCACTGCGATGCTCCGGCGGCCCCCGCACATCCTGGTCACCACGCCTGAGTCGTTGTTCATCCTGCTGACGTCGCCCAAATTCCGCGAGAAGCTCGGCGCGGTGCGCCACGTGATCGTCGATGAGCTTCACGCGCTGGCCGGCAACAAGCGCGGAGCGCACCTCGCGGTGACGCTCGAGCGCCTGGAGCGATTCGTCGTGAGCCGTGGCGGTTCTCGGCCGAATCGAATCGGCCTGTCCGCTACGCTGAATCCAATCGAACGGCTCGCCGAGTTTCTGGCCGGCTACAACGTCGCGCTCGACGGCGAACGCTCGCCGCGTGCGGTCAAGATTGTCCGCGCCGACGACCGCGTCCGCACGATGGACCTGCAGGTGATCGCGCCGGGGCCGGAGCTGGGACCGCTCGCGACGCATGAGAATTGGGAAGCGATGTACGACGAGGTCGCGCGCCTGATCGCGGAGCATCGCACGACGCTGGTCTTCACGTTGAGCCGTCGATGGGCCGAGCGAGTCGCACTGAATCTTCAGAAGCGGCTCGGCGCGGACGCGGTGATGGCCCATCACGGGAGCCTGGCGCGCGCCGAGCGGCTGCTGGCTGAGCAGCGGCTCAAACGAGGCGAGCTGAAGGCGATCGTCGCGACCGCATCGCTGGAACTGGGCATCGACGTCGGCGCGGTCGAGCTCGTATGCCAGCTCGATTCGCCAAAATCGATCTCGGCGGCGATTCAGCGCGTCGGCCGCTCGGGCCATCGCCTGGACGCGACGCCGAAGGGGCGGTTCTTCGCGCTGACGACGGACGATTTGATCGAGTGCGGCGCCGCGGTGCGCGCGATTCGGCGCGGGCACCTCGATGAAGTTGAAATTCCGATGGGATGCCTCGACGTCGTCGCGCAGCAGGTCGTTGCGATCGCGGCCGAGGAAGACGAAATCGACGAAGCGGAACTGCTGCGCGTGCTGCGCGGCGCGTACAATTTCCGCGACCTCGACGCCGCCGGACTGCGGCATCTGCTGGAACAGCTCTCCGCCGAATTGCAGGAACGAATCGCAGGCGCGGCGCCCAAGATTTTCTTCGACCGCGTGAATCGTCGCGTTCGGCCGCGACGCTCGGCGCGTCTTTCGGCGATCACCTCGGGCGGAACTATTCCCGAAGCCGGCAACTACGACGTCGTGATCGAATCAGAGGGCCGCAAGGTGGGCGACGTCGAGGAAGACTTTGCGCAGGAGTCGTCGCGCGGCGACGTGTTCTCGCTGGGCTCGATGCCGTGGCAGATTCTGCGGATTTCGCGCGGGCGCCTGATGGGCGAGCCGGCGCCCGGGATGGCGCCGACGCTGCCGTTCTGGCAGACCGAGGCGGGCGGCCGGTCGCAGGCGCTATCAACCGAGATCGCCGACCTGCGCCATGCGATCTGGTCGCAGGTCGAGAAGAGCGGCAACGAGGCGGCGGTCGCGTGG
>DASQHV010000366.1:0-9546 GCA_035631915.1 Candidatus Acidiferrales bacterium
GAGGAAGTCGCGAGCGTCAAGCTGGCGGCGATGGGCATCAAGATCGATACGCTCACCGCCGAGCAGCGCAAGTACCTCGCGAGCTGGGAATCGGGAACTTAGAGCGGCGGCGTGACGCGCCGCGCTACTCGCCGATTTTGACGCGCGACCAGCGCCGATAGATCTCGCCGCAGCCGACCGACACTCCGATCAGCAACAGCGCCAGGAAGAACCGCGGCGACAGCGGATGCCATAGCGCGTCGCCCAGGAACGCGAACAGGATCGTCCCCGGGATCATCCCGATCATGGTGGCCCAGAAGTAGTCGTTGAACGTGATCGGCGATGCGCCCGCCAGCAGATTCAGCGCGTTGTACGGAATCACCGGCACCATCCGCAGATACAGAATTATCTGGAAGCCGTGCTTCCCGATCTTCTGCAGCATCGCCTGGAAGCGCTCACCCACTATCTGCTCGACGAACGACTTGCCCAGGAACCGGCCCGCCGCGAATGCCACCAGCGCGCCGACGTCCCCGCCGATAAGCGAGTACACCGAGCCCAGAGTCGTGCCGAATGCGAGCCCGCCCGCAATCGTCATCACCGCGCCCGGCACCAGCAGCGACGGCCCCACCGCGTACAGCAGCATGTACACGATTGGCCACCACGCGCCCCACTGCACCACCTGCGACTTGACCATCTTCGGGTCGCGGAACCATTCCGAATGTTCCAGCAGCAGGTACACGGAGCCGCCGACCAGCGCCGCGATCAGCGCGACCTTCAGCACGGTCATCATGGTGGAAGTGCCTGCGCGCGGCTGGCCCGAGGGGTTTCCGATTGGTTTAACAGCCGCCATTTGAGGGGTCATATGATATTGGCCGTTTGCACGCTGTTACAAGGCTGAGCTTTCGCGTTGTGAGCGGCCCGCGATGCTACTAAAGTCGGCGTGTTCGAACCCTCAGGCGCATCGCAAAGGAAGCATCTTCGATGAACGAACTCGCGGACAAAGTCGCAATCGTCACCGGCGGCGGCTACGGTATCGGCAAGCAAATTGCCCTGCTCTACGCAAAATCGGGCGCGAAGATCGTCGTCGCGGCGCGCAGCGTCGATCCGATGAAGCAAACCTGCGGCGAGATCGCGGCCGCGGGCGGTCGCGCGATTCACGTCACCACCGACGTGTCGAAGGAATCTGACTGCGCGAAGATGGCCGCCGAGACCGTCAAGGCGTTCGGCCGCATCGACATCCTGGTCAACAACGCCGGTATCGCCGGCCCCACCAAGCGCATGACCGACATGTCGCTCGCCGAATGGCAGGAGACCATCGACATCGACCTCACCGGCACCTGGCTCGCGACTCGCGCCGTGCTGCCGACGATGGACAAGCAGCGCACCGGCAACATCCTGAACATCTCGTCGGGTGCGGGACGCCGTGGCTATCCGATGCGCTCGCCGTACGCCGCCGCGAAGTGGGCGATGATCGGCCTCACCCAAACCATCGCCGGCGAATGGGGCCAGCGCGGCATCCGATGCAACTGCATTTGTCCCGGCGCAATCGAGGGCGAGCGCATCGAACGCGTAATCCGCGCCCGCGCCGAGGCCCTCAAGCAGCCCTACGAGCAGGTCAAGGGCATGTTTCTGTCGCAGGCCGCGATGAACCGGATGGCGACGGAGGTCGAAGTTGCGCGCGCCGCGCTTTACCTCGCTTCGGACCTGTCGTCAGGCGTCACCGGTCAGACCGTCAACGTCGACTGCGGCAGCAACATGAACTAGCCGCTCACGAAGCGGGCCGGGAGCGAACGCGGCGCAGCATGCGACGTGCGTGCGCCGGCGGTTGCCCGACGCCGGAGCTTTGCTCGACTACTTTGCGCATCGCCGTCGCGAAGACCACGAGAGTCTGCTGTCCATCGAGCGCAGCCGACGGCGCGAGTATCCCGTCGAATCCCGCTCGCTGAGCGCGCTGCGCGATCTCCTGGCATCGCGCAAGGTCGTCGCCGGTGAGCTCTTCCGCGGAAACGCCGATTGCCTCGCGGACGCTCGCGTCGGTTAAATCGAGAACCCGCAGCTCCTTGATGCGTGCGCGGCCGATCCGGCGCGTCACTTCAGACGGCGAAACTCCGCCCGCCTCGTGATGCCGAAAGAGTTCCGCCCACGCACCGTTCTCGCTTGACGATGCGTACCAGACTCCCGGGCCTCCAGCTCGGTGGTAGCGGCCGGAGGTCACCGCGGGATTGGCGAGATCGAGCAGGCGACGCCGGGGTGAGCATTGATGCCAGAACGTTCCCGCCAGCGTGCGAAACGGAAGCGCTCCGCGTGCCGCCGGCTTCGTTGCGCGATCGGGACTCTTCAGACGTAAGCGCCTTCGACGTATGCCTTCGCGGCGTTGCGTGCGGCTTCGAAGTCGCCGCGCTCGAGCAGCTCAATCGGCCGGCGCCCTTTGAGAGTCCGATTCCGCGCCTGCAGCCATTGGCCGACCCCTTTCTCGGTGAGCGTTTCTCTCAGGATGAGGACAATCTCGCGCAGGTCGCGAAGCCGCTCATCGTTGCGCGGACGGATCGCGGAAGTGGCCTCCCAGTTGCGGACCGAGCGCACGGTCGCGCCGGTGGCCTTGGCGATCGCCGACTGCGTGAGACCAAAATCACGCAGTCGCCGCACAACGTCCCCGGCCTCGACGACTCGATCCAGGCTCTTGGCTGCATTTGCCGACGCTCTCATCTTCCGATAAAACTTCCTCTTTAATTTCCTCTTCTATTTCCTCTTATACTGCCTCAAGGGAGGCGCGTCAAGAACGCCCGCCGTTCAGCGTGCGATGTCGTTGTGGCGCACGCTCGCCTCGACTCCGGCGCGCTTCAGCCGCTCGAGCAGTTCCAGAGCCAGCACGGGCGATCGATGCCGTCCACCGGTGCATCCCAGCCCCACCGTCAGGTAGCTCTTGCCTTCGCGCCGGTAGAGCGGAATCAGGAAATCGAAAAGATTGCCGACCGCGTCGATAAACTGCCGCGACTCGGGCTGCGCCATCACGAAGTCGCGCACGCGCGAATCCACTCCCGTCAGAGGCCGCAACTCCGCGACGAAAAACGGGTTCGGGATGAAGCGCACGTCGAGCACCAGGTCCATCCCGACCGGCAGGCCGTACTTGTAACCGAACGAGACGATCGAGACCGCCATGCGCGACGCCGTGTCCGTGCCGAGCACGGCGGCGGTGACGACCTCGCGCAGTTCGTGAACCGTCAGCGTGGTCGTGTCGATCACTCGATTTGCCCGCTCCCGCATCTCTGCCAGCGCCTGCCGTTCGCGCCGGATGCTCTCCGTGACGGTCGCGCCGCTCTCGGCCATCGGATGCGGCCGGCGGCTCTCGGAGTAGCGCCGCGCGAGCACGTCGTCCGACGCGTCGAGAAAAATTATCTCTGGCGAGATCCCCGCGGCCTCCAGGCCGGCGAATATCCGCGGCCATTGCGGAAAGAACAGCCGCTCCCGCGGATCGATCCCCAGCGCGACGCCCTTCAGCGCGGGATCGCGGCCCGCCGCCAGCTCGGCCACGTTTGGCGCAAGCGCAACCGGCAGATTGTCGACGCAGTAAAAGCCGAGATCCTCCAGCACGCGCATCGCCGACGCGCGTCCCGAGCCTGCGACGCCGGTTACGATTATCAGGCGGGTTGTAGTCGGCGGCGGGCTCATCGGGGAGCTGGCTGATTTTCCGCGCTTCAAGGCGCGCGGGGCGCTTCAGTACTTGCTGTCTTCGGTTTTGATCAGGCTGTAAATCTCGGCCGTGTCCTTCGCCGCGAGCAACTTCTCGCGGAACGCCGCGTCCCGGAGCAGCCGCGACACGCGCGCCAGCGCCTTCAGATGCAGGCTCGCCGAGTCCTCGGGCGCCACCAGCACGAAAAACAGCTGCGACGGTCCGCCGTCCAGCGAGTCGAAATCGACGCCCTGCCGATGCCGTCCGAAGGCGCCGATGATCTTCGTCACGCCCCGCAGCTTGCCGTGCGGGATTGCGATCCCGTCGCCGATGGCCGTCGAGCCGAGGCGCTCGCGCTCGGCCAGCACCGCGCTCAGCTCGGCCAGCGGAATTTCCTTGAACCTGGAGGTCAGCGCCCGCGCCAACTCGTTCAAGACGTCAGGCTTGGTGTTGCCCTTCAGCTCGGCGATGACCAGTTCAGGGCTCAGTATATCGGCAATTTTCATTTCGTCTATTCGTCCAGTGAGCGAGTGAAATAAAGATGGCGTGCGTGGCTCGCGAGTCCGCCGCGCGGGCGCGGCAGCGAATCAACCTTCCTCGCTGGCGGTCAGGACCTGCCCGGTCGACGGCGAGCGAACTTTTTTCGCCTTGAACTTTTCGAGATGTCGTTTGAGTTGCCGCCCAACCTTGTCCGCCAGCAGATCGATTACCGAGTAGAGATCCTTGGTTTCTTGCAACGCGGTCACCAGCAGCCGGCCCGACTTGACCGTAACTTCCCCGCGATGCCGGTATTTGTCAACGCTGAGTATCAGGTGCGCCTCGCAGTTGCGCTTGATCAGTTTGCCGACGTGCGCGAACTTGCGTTCGACGTAGAGCCGAATCGCATCGGTCGGCTCCAGGTGGCGAAAGGTCACGGTGACGGTGGTCGCCGCCGCGCCGCCGACTCGCGAGTCGCGGCGTAATTTTCGCGCTTCCGCGCGGCCCCGCTTCCCTTTCCGGTCGTTCTTGCTCATGCTGCTTCGCCTGCGGCCGGAAACTTCAGCCGACCTGTTTGCGATTCGCCGACGGCGGAATGCCCATCGCCTGCCGATACTTCGCCACCGTGCGCCGCGCGATATTGATTTGCCGCGCTTTCAGGATCTCCGCGATCGCCTGATCCGAAAGCGGGTTCTGCGCCGTCTCCCCCGTCACCATCGCGCGGATCTGCTCCTTGACGGTTTCGGCGCTGACGTCCTCCCCGCTGGCGCCCTTGACGCCCGAGGTGAAGAAGAATTTGAGCTCGTAAATTCCCTGCGGCGTATGCGCGTACTTGTTGGCGGTCGCGCGGCTGATGGTGGATTCGTGCATCCCGATATCTTCGGCGACGTCCTTGAGCACCAGCGGCCGCAGCTGGCTGATCCCGTGATCGAAGAACGCGCGCTGAAATTTTACGATCGAGGTCGCGACTTTGAAGATGGTCTGCTGGCGCTGGTAGATCGACTTGACCAGCCAGCGCGCGGAGCGCAGCCGCTCCTGCAGATATTCGCGCGTCTCCGCCGCCACGTCGACGTCGTTCAGCACCCGCTGGTAGTACCCCGCCAGCCGCAGCCGCGGCACCGCGTCGCGGTTGAGCGTGACGACGTATTCCTCGCCCACCTTCTGGATGTAGACGTCGGGCACCACGTAGGTCGGCTCCTCGCCGCCGTAATCGCGCCCGGGCTTTGGCTCCAGGAGCGAGATCACCTTGACCGCCTGCCCCACCATCTCAACCGGCGCACCCAGCACCTTGGCGATTTCCGCGTAGCGATGCTTTTCGAGCAGGTCCAGGTGATTGGCGACGATTCGCGCGGCCAGCGAGTCCTCCATCCCGAGATTCTGCATCTGCGCCAGCAGGCATTCGCGCAGATCGCGCGCCGCCACGCCTGGCGGATCGAAGCGCTGCACGCGCGCCAGCACGCGCTCGACCTCGGCCGGCGCAATTTCAAGCTGCGCCGCCAGCTCCGCGACCGGGGTCTCAAGGTAGCCGTCGGCGTTCAGGTTGTAGATTATCGTCGCGCCGATCCGCTGATCCGCTTCCGTCAGGTTGGAGAGCCTGAGCTGCCACATCATGTGGTCTTCCAGCGTGCTGCGCCTGAGCGGGGTGTTTTCCAGCGCGCTGCGATGGTCGTCATCGCCATCGGCGTCAGCAGGCTCCCTTTGGTGCCAGTCGTTCGAATAGGTCTCGAGGTATTCGCGCCAATCGAGCTTCTCGAGGCTGTTCAGTTCCTTCAGCTCCAGCGCCGCGTCGCGCGCCTCGGTCTCGGGGGCGGTGAGCGGCTTCTCCTCGCGCGAACCGGTTTCCCAATCGTCGTCGGAATTTGCCGCACCCGCGCCGTCGCCGTCGGGCGGCAAGGGCTCTCCGTCGGCGGATTGCACCGCCGCCTCGGGATCGGGCATTTCCGACTCGGAGGCAGCCTCGGCCGGGCTTTGATCTAGCGGCTCGAGCATCGGATTCTGCTCGAGTTCCGACTGCACGATCGCCTCGAGCTCCGGCAGCGACAGTTGCAGGATCTTGATCGCCTGCTGCAGCTGCGGCGTCATCACCAGCTGCTGGCGAAGCCGCAGGTCCTGTCCGAGTTTTACTTCCAATGCCATCGCGCAGAACTCGTGCCTATTGCTTGTCCGCCGCGCCGGCCGGAGCCGCGCTCGACGCTTCCTGCGATTGATGCGGGAAGATCACCGCGTGCGCCCCTTCGACGACACTCTTGCCGGTGTCGAGGAACACCGTGATCCGCCGCCCGGTGATCTGGTCGTTGCCGTCGTGAACGACCGGACTCCCGGTCAGCACCACCGTGCGCTTGATCTGATCGAACACTCCATGATCGCCGGTCGCCCAACGCGTGCCCTGGCTGACCCGCACGTTGCCGTCGGCGACCATGTCCTTCATGTTCTTGAAATCCTTGTCCAGGTAGTTGACGCGCAGATTGTCGCTCGTCAGTTGCGCGTTGGCCTGGTTGGCGTGCACGTGCCCGGTCCAGAGCACGGAGTGCTGCTGATACTCCAGTGACATCGAATCGGACTTGATATCGATCGGGCTCTTGCTGTTGCCGAACTGAAGGCCGTTGGTGAAGGCGCCTTCCTGCGGAGGATTCGACGCAACCTTGGTGTCTTTCGAATCACCGGCGGACTTGGGCGTCTTCTTCGCGCGCGCAATGTCTTCGGTTATCGGCAGATCGGACGGCGGCGCCGCGGGCTCCGGCGCAGCGACCTCGTTCGACGGCGCAGTCAGCGTCATCCGCGGCGCGATTGCGCCACTGGCCGGTACCGCCGCAGTCGTGACCGGCGTCGACGCCGGCGCCGATGCTGCCGCGGGCGCTGGCTCGAGTGCTGCCGACGCGGCTGGCGGCGAAGCATCCGCCGCAGTCGCCGGCGCGGCGGGCGCTGCAGGCGCGCTCGACGCGGTCGCCGACGTTGGAGCAGATGGCGGCGCCAACGGCGCGCTAGTGTCGGTCGTCGGCGCGGTGCCCGGCACTCCGCCGGTCACGCTGATAGTATCGCCCGTGAGATCGTCCTCGGCCGCCGGTGCCGGAGGCGCCGACGCTGGAGCCGCCGCCTCCGGGGCGCCGGCCGGCTCCGCGCGAATCGTATCTCCAATACTACCCCCGCCAGGCGCGGCGGTCGTGCCGGTCTCCGGAACGACGCTGGTGCTGAGCGGAGGACTCGTGGACATCGAATCTGCGGGCGGAGGCGCGGCCTCCTGCGCACTCACGCGCGACGTCATCAGCCCAAGCACGAGCACCGCCGCACCGAGCAGCGCGAGGCCGCGCCTCAAGCGCATCCCGATTCGTGCATCGGTCACGCCGAATTCAACTTGGCTTGGATTTCTCACGGTCCTGCTGCTTGGGCGTGAACTGGGTTTGCACCTGCTGATGAAGCTGGAAGACTCGCGTTTTCGGATTTCCCGTCAGTCCCACTCCCGTCACCTTCATCCCCTCGCCTATGACCGTGACCAGGCCGGATGCTTCGACCGAATCCTGGTCGGGCATGAATGTCGCAGAGTCGGTCGTCAGAATGAATTCGCCGTAGTGGATGGTCGTGCCGCCGCTCAAGTCGGCGCGGCTGACGTGATTCCCGTTCAACTGCAGATCGGCCTTGGGCGCGTTCACGACCACCGGCTTGCCGTCGGTCGAAGTCATCGTGACCACGGCGTCCGTCAGCTTGAGCGAACTCTTGTCCTTCGAATAGCTCGCTTCGCCCGCGGTCAGCACCCACTGCCGCTCGCCGGCCTTCATCTGCGTCCAGTGAAAATTGTGCGCGTGAAGCAGCGTGCCGGGCACCATTCCGGCGACGGTCTGGAGCACCTGGGTCGAGGAGCGATGGCGCACGACGAAGACCGCCACCGTCATCAGAACAATCAGCGCTACCGCACCGAACCCGGCCAACGCCTTTGCAACACGCCTCGGACTCACTTCCAATCTCCCCAACCATTCACGGTATCAAGTGAAATTTTTCAAGTAAACCGACCTGCCACTCGGCATCATACTTGCAATTCGCAGGGCGGTCTTACTCACAAGGTCCAGGCCGACCCTGTACGACGGCCATTGGTGTGATATCGTCGCTTCGACTCAGCTTCAGAAACCGGGAGAGCGAAAATGACAACATCCATGTCCATTCAGAGAGCGGTTTTAACCCATCAGAAGGACATGGTGTTTCATGCGAACGTTTCATTCCGGGGTTCAGGCGCCAGCAAGCGCCGATAAGACAAGGCTGGCTGAGCGGGCCGCGACTCGATTCGCGGGCTCGCGAGCCGAAAAGTTCCTCTCCTATTACAAGCCATATCGAGGGCTGCTTCTCGCAGACCTTCTCTGCGCGATCATCATCTCGGCGGCGGCACTGCTGTTGCCGGTCTGTACGAATTTCATCACCAAGAACCTGCTTGCGAAACAGGGCGCACCCGGCGCGCTCGATAAAATCTATGCGCTAGGCGCTGCCATGCTCGGGCTCGTCGCGCTCCAGGCCCTATGCACGTTGTTCGTCGATTACCAGGGACACGTGATGGGCGCGAAGATGGAACGCGACATGCGCCGCGAGCTGTTCGAGCATTACCAGAAACTATCGTTCAGCTTTTATGACCGGCAGAGAACCGGCCAGCTCATGGCGCGGATCACCAACGATCTCCTTTCCCTCGCGGAGCTCTATCATCACGGACCGGAAGACCTCGCGATCGCGGCGCTGGAGCTGATCGGAGTGTTGGTCATCCTCGCGCATATCGACCGGACGCTCACGCTGATCGTGCTGTGCTTTCTGCCGGTGATGTTCCTCTTCGCGCTGCATTTCAGCCGGCGCATGATTGCCGCGCTCAGATTGAGCAAAGACCGCATCGGCGACATCAACGCGCGCGTCGAGGATTCGCTCGCGGGAATACGGGTGGTTAAGTCCTTCACCAACGAGGCGCTCGAGACCGCGCGCTTCAACCACGAGAATGATCGCTTTCTCGCGAGCAGGAGCGAGGGCTATCGGAGCGAGGCATGGTTCTCCGGCGGGATGGCCGCATTCACGCAGCTCATCACCATCGCCGTGATCGTGTTCGGCGCAGCCGGCATCGCGCGGGCGGCGCTCGACCTCGCCGACCTGCTCACCTTCCTGATGTGCGTCGCTGTGCTCATCGACCCGATCCGCCGGCTGGTGAATTTCGCGCGGACCTACCAGGAAGGAAGCACCGGTTTTGACCGGTTCTTTGAGATGCTACAGATGGAGCCGGACATGCCCGACCAGGCCGGCTCCGCCGAGCTGACCCTCGTGCGGGGTGACATCGAGTTCCGCAACGTGAGCTTCCGCTACGGAGACGATTCGCCCTTCGTGCTGAAAAACTTGTCGCTCGAGATCAGAGCCGGCGAGTTCGTCGCGCTGGTAGGCGCTTCGGGCGTCGGCAAGACCAC
>DASQHV010000367.1:0-4893 GCA_035631915.1 Candidatus Acidiferrales bacterium
CGCGTCGAGGTGTTCATCAAGTCCGTCGTGCTGAAAGCGCCGCCGGTGCGGCTGGAGGTGAACGATCGGCTCGCCAACCTTTACGTCGCCGAGTTGCGGCGCCTTGGGAAACGCCTGCACCTGAACGGCAACCCGGGAATCGAAACGATCCTGAACCGGCCCGAAATCTTTCATGTCGTCGAGGAGGAGCATGACTCGCGCGCCGGCTTTGCGCTGGGGCAAAAGGCGCTGGTCCGCGCGTTGAAGGCGCTGGACGCCGAACGCGCCCGCGAGGGCAAGAGCCTGCACGACGATTTCGCGATGCGCATCCGCAGCATCGAGACCGCGATTCCGAAAATCGAAACGCTGGCCGCGCAGACCCGCGCCGAAATCATGGAAAACTTCCAGCGCCGCGTGCGCGAGCTGCTCGCCGAGCTGCCGGTCAACGAAAAACGCCTCTATGAGGAAGCGTCGTCGGCCTCGCAGCACGGCGACATCAGCGAGGAGATCACGCGCCTGCGCACTCATCTCGACGGCCTGAAGTCGCTGCTGCGGCGCAAGGAGCAGGTCGGCAAGTCGATCGAGTTCCTGCTCCAGGAAATCAACCGCGAAGTGAACACGATGGGCTCGAAATCGCAGAACGCGGCATTATCTCAAGTAACAATTGAAGTTAAGGCCGAGGCCGAAAAGATGCGCGAGCAGGTGCAGAACGTCGAATAAGGGTAGAATATCGCTCAAATTTGCAATGAACTGATGGCTTCTATACCCTCGAAATCACGCCCTTCTTCGCCGCCGAGACGCGGAATCATCTTCATCCTCTCGGCGCCGTCGGGCGCCGGCAAAACGACTATTTCGCGCGCGGCGTTGAAGGAAATCGCGGGCCTCGAGGCCTCGATTTCGCTCACCACCCGCGCGCCGCGAGAGGGCGAGGTTGACGGGGTCGACTACCGCTTCGTGAGCGACGACGAGTTCAAACGCAGCCAATCCGTCGGCCAGCTGGCCGAATGGGCGCGTGTGTTCGAGTCGTCATACGGCACGCCGCGCGCACCGCTCGACGCCGCAGTCGCCGCCGGCCGCGACATCCTGCTCGACATCGACATCCAGGGCGCGCGTCAGATTCGCGCCGCGTATCCCGACGACGCCGTCACGATCTTCGTGCTGCCGCCGAGTTTCGCCGCACTCGAGGAACGACTGCGCGGGCGCGCCACCGACAGCGAGCCGAGCATCCAGCATCGACTTCGCAAAGCGCGCGAGGAAGCACAGGCCTATCCCGAGTACGACTATCTGGTCATCAACGCTGAAGTGCGCGACTCGCTCGCGCGCCTCGAAACCATCGTCAACGCGGAGAGGCTCCGGGTCGGCCGCCTGCGCGGCGATTTCGCGCCGTGGAAGAGTTAGCCCAAAGTACTCCCGACCAACTCACGGACCTCATCAAGCGGGTCCAGGCCTACAATTCGCAGGCCGACGTCGCGCTCATCCAGCGCGCATACGCGTACTCGGCGCGGATGCACGTCGATCAGAAACGCCAATCGGGCGAGCCGTATGTGATCCATCCGCTCAACGTCGCGTTGATCATCGCGCAACTCAAGCTCGACGTGCCGTCGATCGTGACCGGCCTGCTGCACGACGTCGTCGAAGACACGCACACCACGCTCGCCGAAGTGAGTTCGCAGTTCGGCCCCGAAGTGGCGGAGTTGGTCGACGGCGTCACCAAGGTCTCAAAGATCACGTTCCAGAGCCGCGAGGAGAAGCAGGCGGAAAATTTCCGCAAGATGATCATCGCGATGGCTCACGACATCCGCGTCGTGCTGATCAAGCTCGCCGATCGATTGCACAACATGCGCACGCTCGATCATCTCGCCGCCGACCGCCAACTCGAGATCGCGCGCGAGACCATGGAAATCTACGCGCCCATCGCGCATCGCCTCGGCATCTACTGGCTCAAGTCCGAGCTTGAGGACCTGTCGTTCCGCTACTTGAACGCGAGCGCGTACGGCACGCTCAAAAATTTCGTCTCGACCAAGCGCCAGGAACGCGAGGAGTACATCGCCGCCGTAATCGCGATCCTCTCGCGCCGCCTGCTCGACAGCGGCGTCAAGGCCGAGGTGACCGGCCGCCCCAAACATTTTTTCTCGATTCACACCAAGATGCAGGAGCTCGGGCTGAGCTTCGAAGAAATCTACGACCTGGTCGCGTTCCGCATCATCGTCGATACCGTGCGCGAGTGTTACGAGGCGCTCGGCGTCGTGCACGCGAACTGGAAGCCGGTGCCCGGCCGCTTCAAGGACTACATCGCGCTGCCCAAGGTCAACATGTACCAGTCGCTGCACACCACCGTGATCGGCCCGCGCGGGCAGCGGATGGAAGTGCAGATCCGTTCGCGCGAGATGCACAAGGTCGCGGAGGAGGGCATCGCCGCGCACTGGAGTTACAAGGAGGGCACCAGCAAGGAGATCAAGGAGACCGAGCGCTTCGCGTGGCTCCGGCGGCTCATCGAATGGCAGCAGAATCTGAAGGACCCGCAGGAATTTCTCTCGACCGTCAAGGACGATCTGTTTCCCGAGGAGGTCTTCGTCTTCACGCCCAAGGGAGACGTGTTCGACTTTCCGCTCGGCTCCACCGTGATCGACTTCGCGTATCGCATCCACTCGCAAGTCGGGAACCATCTCGCCGGCGCGCGCGTCAACGGCCGGATGGTGCCGCTGCGCTACCGGCTGCGCTCGGGCGACACGGTTGAAGTTCTAACGTCGGAGAAGCAGCAGCCGGGCAAGGACTGGACCAACTTCGTTGCGACCGCGCGCGCCAAGTCGCGCATCCGCCAATGGCTGCGGAATCAGCAGGCCGAGCGCTCGCGCGATCTCGGCATTTCGTTGATCGATCGCGAGCTCGAACCGCTCAAGCTGAGCGTCTCACAGTTGAAG
The DNA here is from genome assembly GCA_035631915.1 of Candidatus Acidiferrales bacterium. Lineage (GTDB taxonomy): Bacteria > Desulfobacterota > Binatia > Binatales > Binataceae > Binatus. The sequence continues at coordinate 2,901 of DASQHV010000367.1, forward strand.
TCGAGCAAGCGGCTGGAAGCCGTGTTGCAGGAATTCTCGCAGAAGGACGTCGACGGACTGCTCGCCGCGGTTGGCTACGGAATCATCACTCCCGCACAACTGCTCGCGAAGGCTCTGACCGCCGACGAGCTGAAGCTCTATCGTCCCGAAAAATCTCCGACCCCGCTCGGACCTGCGCAGCGCGATCGCGCGGCCAAGGAAGCGCGCAAATCCGCCAGTGGAGCGGTCGTCGTGTCCGGCGTCGGCGACATGCTGGTGCGCTTCGCGCGATGCTGCAATCCGCTGCCCGGCGAAGCGATCACCGGCTTCATCACGCGCGGCCGCGGCGTCACGGTCCACGTCGCGGGATGCCCGCATGCACTCAACACCGATCCCCAGCGCCGCGTGCCGGTCGTATGGAAGGACGGCGAGGAAGCGCCGCGCCCGATCCGTCTCGAAGTGCTATGCGCCGATCAGCCGGGCTTGCTCGCTGCGATGACGAAGGCGATAGCGTCGGCCGGGGTGAACATCTCCACCGCCGAAGTCAAAACGCACGGCTCCGACGGGCGCGCGCTGTCGGTCTTCGAAGTCAGCGTCACCAGCGCTCGCCAGTTGAACAACCTGATGAACTCGATCGGCGCGATCGACGGCGTGATGCGCGTGTCGCGCCTCGGCCAGCAAAACGGCCATCGCTTTTCATGAAGCGCGCGCTCCACACACTTGCCGCGCCCGCCGCCATCGGGCCGTACTCGCAAGCGGTCGAGATCGGCGGGATGGTCTTTTGCTCCGGGCAGATCGGTTTGGATCCCGCGACGGGCGCGATGGTCGAGGGCGGAATCGAATTCGAGACGCGGCGCGCGCTGCAGAACCTCGGCGAAGTGCTGACCGCGGCCGGCCTCGATTTCGTCGACGTGGTCAGGACGACGATCTTCATGATCGATCTGGGCGAGTTCGAAACCGTCAATCGAATTTACGGCGAGCACTTCGACCCTCCGTTCCCCGCGCGCTCGACGGTGCAAGTTGCGGCGTTGCCGCGCAAGGCCCGCATCGAGATCGACGCGATCGCACTGAAGCGCGGCTAGCGCTCCGCTACTCAACCTCGAATCAGCAGGCTCAACGCTTCTGCGTCGAAGTATTTTCCCGCCGCATCGAGTTTCCGGCACGAGCGGATCAGACGCGCCGCGTTCGCGCGCCGCATCCCGGGCGGTACCGCAGTGTCCATCAGTCGCGATTTGTCCAGGTCGAGGATAATCACCGCAAAGCTCTCGCCTGACTTTGTCACCATCAGGTTGTGCAGGTTCAGGTCCGCGTGAAACAGCCCCTTACTGTGCATCGTGTCTATCGCCGCGTGCGCCTGGCGCAGCACGTGGCTGCGCACGATGGGGTCGTCGTCGGTCTGCACGAACTCCCACAATGTCATGCCGGCGATGGCGCGGGTCAGAAAAAATCCGCGATACACGATCGGAAGTAACGCGGGCCCGACCCATTCGACCATCGCACCGAGCGGCTCCGCCACCGCAATTCCGCGCCGCCGCGCTTCGATTGTTACCGCCAGCTCGCGCAGCGGCCGCGGATTTGTTCCGACATAGATGTCGCTTAGGAAGAATCGGATCAGGCCGCCGCGCCGCGCGCGCCGCGCAAAAATTTCAAGGCCGCCGGCAAGATTCACGCGGAATGCGCTGCCGCGATTGCCGGCGCCGGTCTCTCCCGCGAGCTTGCCCAGCGTGCCGATCAGAACTTCCGCGCGCTCTGCGAGTTCGCGATGGATCACCAGCTCGCGGCGTCCCCATGTCACGCGCGTGAAGGCGGGATCGGAGCGCCATTGAATTTGCGCGGTCGGTCTCACGCTTGATTTTGACGCGCACTCTGCCGCCACAACACGAACAATGCGGCCAGCGCGCAGCACGACGAAAGAAAATGCGCCGAGTAGAACAGCGCGATTCGATTCAGCCGATTCCCCGGCGCAAGGTTGAGCACAACCGAAATCGCAAACAGCGTCCAGACTGCGATTGAG
>DASQHV010000368.1:0-6365 GCA_035631915.1 Candidatus Acidiferrales bacterium
TGCGGAGCTCTGCGACGGTATCGCGCGCACTGAGGCAGGAGGGAGCGTCGTGATTCCGTCCGCGCCGCTGTGGTGGCATTGCGAATCGCGCGATTATCCGGCTCTGCCGCGCGTGCAGATTCGCGCCGACGTCGCCGTGATTGGAGCCGGCCTGACCGGGCTTTCCGCTGCCTATCACATTCTGAAGCGGCGGCCTGAAGCGCACGTCGTCTTGCTCGAAGCGCAACATCTCGGAGCCGGCGCATCGGGACGCACGACAGGAATTCTGGGGCCCGGTGTCGGACAGAGTCTCGCGGCTCTGGTGCGGCGCCTGGGAACACAGCGCGCGCGAGCACTATACGTGGCGAGCCTGGGTGCGGTGCGGGCGGTCAAGCAACTTGTAGAACGCGAGAAAATCGAATGCGAACTTGCGATGACCGGGCAGCTCGTAGTGGCACGGACTTCCGCCGGTCGGGGGCGGCTGTCGGCGCAGGCGCGCCTGATGCGGGAGCTGGATCTGCCGGGCGTCGCGCTCGATGATGCGGCGCTCGATCGTGCGATTGTCATGCAGCGTGCACGCGGCGGCGCGGGTACCGCCGGACTCCGACTACCAGTCGCCGGAACGCTACACCCGATGCGGCTCCTGTGCGGTCTGGCCGATCGCGTGACAGCACGCGGCGGAGAAATTTTCCCAGGTGCGCGTGTGATCTCGATGAGAGGAGCGAATCCAGTTCGACTGGAAATTGCCGATGGCGGTGCGGTGCTCGCCAACCGAGTCGTGCTGGCGACTGCCGGCTACACGCCGGCGCTGGGCGTGATGCGTGGCCGAATCCTTCCGGTCCATCTGCAGGTTATCGTGACCGAACCGTTGCAAGCCGACGCGCTTGAAGCGCTCCGATGGAACGGACGCGAGAGCATCGTCGACAACGGGCGAATCTTCAACTACTTCCGGCTGACCGCGGACAACCGGATCGTGTTCGGGGGAGGGGCACCGCGCTACACGTGGCGGGGCCGCGAACACGAAATGACCCAGGCTACCGCGCTGGATCGGCTGGTCACGGAATTGAAGCGTGCCTTCGCGCAGGAGGTGCCGATCGCCGTCGCCGGCGGATGGACGGGCGTGATCGGGTACTCGCTGGATGCGTTGCCGGCGCTCGCGCGCATGCGGGGCAATCGCTCCGTGGTGCACGCGGTCGGATGGTGCGGGCACGGCATCGCGCTGTCTGTCGCGGCGGGCGAATGGCTCACGCAGATGCTGTGCGACGGCGCCGGCTGCGAAGATTTGCCATGGTATCGCGACAATCCGCCGCTGCTTCCGTTCGAGCTGTTGCGCTGGACCGCCTTTCGCGCCGGTGTGCGCGCGATGGGACTGATGGACAGATACCTGTGACGAACGTTGCAGTTCGGTTGCCTGTCGAAGACACGCTCATCGCGAACGCCTCGCGATGGGTGGATCATCCGTCCGGATTTTTCGCGCTCTCGTCCCGCAATGAGCACTTCTCGCTCCCTGGTGTGGGCGGCTTTGTATCTTATCGCGAGTGGGGGAAGCATCTCGCCGTGTTCGGCGGAGTCCATGCAGCGCCGGCCGACCGCGAAGTGATCCTGGACGCTTTCATCGCACACGCGGAATCGCGCAGGCGGCGCATCGTAGTCGTGCAGTTGTGCGCCTCGCAAACCGAATTGTTCGCGCGGCGCGGATTTGCGATCAACCAGTTCGGCACCAGCTACGGAATTGACTTGCGCCGCTTCACTTTGCGCGGAACGGCCAAGATGCAGTTGCGCAACAAGATCAGCCGGGCGCGCAAGCTGGGGCTCAGAATCGCCGAAATCGGGCGCGAGTATCCTCGTAGCGAAGACACATTCGCGCGCCTGCGCGATATCAGCACTCGATGGCTGCGCGGCAAGGGCAAGGAGCTCGACTTCATGATCGGCGAGATCGGCGGCCCGGAAGACACGGTCCGGCGGATCTTCGTGATCGTCGATGGCCGCGGTGACCTCATTGGATTCATCACTTATGTTCCGGTGTGGGGGCTGAGGCCGGGCTATCTGCATGATCTCACTCGCAGGCTCCCAACGGCGCCTGCGGGCGCGATGGAGTTGTGCAACGCGTTTGCGATCGAGAGGCTGGCGGCGGAAGGCGTCGCGCATCTGCATTTCGGCTTCACGCCGTTCATCACGACAGGCGCGGAGCCATCAAGTGCGAATCGGCTCGTGGCGTGGACGATTCGGCAACTGCGCAAGTACGGCGGTTTCGTATATCCGGCGGAAAGCCAGGCGCAATACAAGCTCAAGTGGCGGCCGGACCTGATCGAGCCTGAGTACCTTGCCGCGCGTCCGATGTCGGTGCGTGCGGTGATTGATCTGCTTACCCTGACGCGATCGCTCTAGTTGCCTTCGGGCCGCCGTCGGAATAGCGACTCCTCCTCCGGTGATGCTCGACTCTCTCCCTGCGCCCCATCGCCCGCGCACGCCGCCAGTTGCGTTACCGCTGCGCGCGTTCTATATCCCAAGAAAATCAAGAGAGCGGAGGACGGAATCATGGCGCTCAAGGGCGGATGCCTCTGTGGAAACATTCGGTACGAGATCGACATGAAGCCCGGCGAGGGTCAGGCGGCCAACTGTCACTGCTCGATGTGCCGCAAACAGACTGGCGCGGCTTTCTTTCCTGCGATGGTGGTGCCGGCGAAGAAACTCAAGTGGCTCAAAGGCGAGAACCAGATAGCACGCTACAAGTCCTCGGCTGAGGGCGTGCGTCTATTTTGCAGGAACTGCGGCTCGACACTGGGCGGCGGATCAACCGATCCGAATGGTGATCTCTACCTGGCGATGGGCACGCTTGAAGACGATCCCGGAGTGAAGCCCTCGAGTCACATGTTCGTCGGCTCCAAGGCCCCTTGGTACGACATCGCCGACAAGCAGCCACAGTTCAAGGAGTTCCCAAGCTGAGGCCGACGCCACGCAGCGGAACTCGCGACTAACCTGCCACGGCCGATGCGGATGCTCGGCGGGCGCTTGGCAGACTCATCGATTCGTGACTGTGTCCGGCAGCGGACGTGATCGAATCAGGACGTATGCTTCCTTGGGAGTGGCTTGCCTTTCGAAGATAACTGTAAAGCGGTCGCGCAGTTCGGGATTCGCTTGAAGCGCGGTCCAACGTTCCTTTGAAATCAGGCAGTATGCATTTTTGCCGCGAAGTGCCGAGGCGACGGTCCGCGCGCCGGTTCTTCCCACATCCCGATCTCCCTCGAAAGCGATTGAAGGCGCGACCGTCTCGTCAGGAGCGTACATATAGAGGGTTCCCGCGCCGACTGCGCTCCACACCACCCGTCCGAAACCGGTGAATGTGCGATTTACCTGGTCGCGCCGTTGGATACTTGGGGAGTACATGAATATCGAGCACGCCATGATACTCGCGCAGGCGACTGCAATCGTCTCCGTCAAGCGGCCCATACCGGCCAAAACGATCGCCACAACTGTACCAACGATGAGGAACCACACTCCGAGCAGGAACGCTACGCGGGACAAATTGCCGAAGACAAGGACCAACGCGAGCGCAGCAGCGAGCACAACCGCCGGCGGGACAATGTTCCAGCGATTCAGCTCATCGGGCCGCCACGCTTTCAGCGCGCGATCGATCAACGCGGCGCACAACAGGGCCATCCCGGGCATCGCCGGAATCAAGTAGGAAGTTTCCTTGTCGGCCGCGAGCGACAAGAGCGCTACTGGAGCCACCGCCCAAATGGCGAACAGTCCCATGGAGTTGTTGCTGCGATCGCGCAGATCCCTTCTCGTCCGCAACAGTTCGAGGAGCGCGAAGGGAGCTAGAATCGAGCACAGCCCGAAGATGCGCGGCAGGTTCGAGAGGTAGAAGTACCGGTTAGGTCGCCTGCCTAGGTCGGTCTTCACCAGTTCGGCTCCCGCCACTCGGAACGGACGGTCGAGCAAACGCCCCAACAGGTTCACCACGAAGTGTTCGTGCAAATAGAGCGCGCCGCCCTCGTGATACAGCAGACCGGCCCAGACCAAAATAGGGAGGACTGCCGGGATGACAAGCCATGGAGATAGGAGTTCGCGAATAACTCCCTTGCGCCCGAAAAGCCAGGCATGAGCAAGTACTACTGGCACCACGATCGCGAATGGGACCGCACTCTTGATTGCGAACGAGGCGCCCAGAGCCAGGCCAGCACCCAGGAGCAGTGGGATACGGTTGGTCGCTGGTAGTTCGTCTCGGGCCAGAAAGTAGTAGCACGCCATGAACATGGTCGTCGCAGCGCCGAGCGCGATATCGAGCACTATGGTGTGCGAGTATTTCCAAAACGTCGGCATCTGCATCATCAGCAACACCGCCAGCAGGACTGCCGGCTTCGAAATAGCGTCGCGAGCAATCAGAAAGACGCACGCCACCATCGTCCAGCCAAGCAAAACTGAGAGCAGCCGTGCCGTCAAAACGAATCGTGAATTGGCGCCGTTCGCCTTGTACAGCAACGCCAGACCGATCTGGTACAGCGGCGGCTTCTCGAGAAACGGCCTCCCAAGAAGGTGCGGCACGCCGTAGTCTCCGGACCGCACCATTTCGCGCGCGACTTCCGCCTCGCGTGGTTCGTCGGGGCCGTACAACTCAGCCGGCCAGATTCCTGTCAGCGTCACCGCGAGGAGTAACAGAGCAAGAAAAAGAGAGGATACTGAGATGCGTTCGAGAGTCACTAAGCTTAACTGTTAGCCAGTCGCTGAGATTCGCGAATCTCAGAACACCTCTGCGCAATAGCCAGACTCTAGGCGTCGCAGCCAAGTTGATGCTTGAAAACTTCGAGATGTCAGTGAGGACGAACTTCTGGCTGTGAACCCATCCGCAGGCTGCGCGAAATTGGGACCGTCTGACGCCAGTCTTCTCTCCGTCTCTCAGCTCTCAAGCCTTGCTGCGAAACAGAAGAGCACACTGAAAATGGCGGCAGCCTTTCCGGCGGATTACACTTCTGAAAGGATCGACTGGGAACAGTCCGTCAGGATAGAGGTCCGGCGCGGAGATGCAGTGCGAATTGTGAACCGTGGCCCACTTCACTGGACACTTCGACGTATCCCTGGTGCGCCTCTGCGATCGCTTTGACCAGGCTCAGGCCGAGGCCGAGTCCGCGCTCCGAGCGACTCTTATCGCCCCGATACAGGCGATCGTAGATTTTCGAGCGTTCGTCGGCGGCAATGCCAACTCCGTTGTCGGTAACCGCAATCACAACTTCTTCACGATTTGGAACGGCGGTTAGATCAACCTTTCCTCCGTCCGGCGTGTATTTGATGGCATTGTCCATGAGATTCGCCAGCACGTGCAGCAACCGGTTACGATCCGCAGTTACGCACAGTTCCTTTGGCACCGTCGTTGATATCGCTATCTTCTTGTCCTCAGCGACGTAACTGTACAGCTCAACTACTTGTTCCACGAGCTGCGAGACGTTCACCGATTCCATCGACAGTTTCATCGCGCCGGTTTCGGCTTCGGAGATGTCCAACATCGTGTTCACCATCGTAAGAATTCGGTCCGACTCTTCCAGACAGTTCGCCAAAGCATCGCGCAACAGTTGACTACTAGCCTCGGGTTGCAGGGCCAGTTCGGCAACGCCGCGCAGTCTCGTCATCGGCGTCCGCAACTCATGCGCTACGTTGTCCAGCGAACTCTTCATGCCGCGTATGAGCGCCTCGATCTTGTCGAGCAGGCTGTTGAACAGGCCGGATAGCTCGTCAACCTCCTCGCTATTGCCATCCACGGCGACCCGCGCAGACAGGTTCCCCGTGGCGACGATCGATCGCAGGCTATCAACCAGGTAACGAATCGGGCGAAACGCTCGAAAAGAAAGGAACGAACTGCCGATAAGTCCAAGCGCCAGAAACGGTACGACCAGGCCGGCATAGATCGCCGCGAATCGTTCCAGCAAGTCGTCGCGCTCCTCGGTGATCGAACCGACTTGCAGGAGTGTATGATCAGGAAGTCGCAAAGCGGCGACCTCCAATCGATCGGTATCGTTGTCACCGTCATCTTCTGAATCGTCCACCGGAATGTGGGTCCACTGCTTGGCCGCGATTCCTTCATGCTCGAGCTGTTTCGAGTCGAATTTCCAACTGCCGGGCGCCCGCAGGTACAATGTCGTGTTGTCAGGGCGCGCTACCCGGGAAACGAAAAGGGTCTTGCCCATGTGCTGGGAATCAAAGATGACCTTTTGCTTGAGTCCTTCCAGCCCTCCGGACTGGTACTCTGCAGCATACTCGTTTAGCTTCGCTTCGATTGCATCTCGATCTCTGCGCTCCAACGAAGACGAGACCATCATGTATGCGACAATAAAGATCAGCAGCGTACTCGCAACGAAAAGGCAGGAGTGCCAGGCCGCCAGCCGGAAGCT
>DASQHV010000369.1:0-7660 GCA_035631915.1 Candidatus Acidiferrales bacterium
TCGCGTTCCTCTTGCAGGATTCGCAGCGCGCCGTCGGGCCCCAGATGCCCCAGGAATCGGCATCGCAGCAGCGGCGGATGCTTCAGCCTCACTTCTTCGAACGTGCTCTCCAGCCATTCGACCAGCAGCCTCAGTCCCGACTGCGTGATCGTGTAGAGCCGCACTTTCGGCCGCCAGCCCTTGCTCACGCTCCGCCCTTTGATAATCCCGAAGTCGGCCATTCGCTCGAGCGTCGGATAAATCTGCCCCTGGTACGCATGCCAGTAGTGCGACATCGAGAGATCGAACAACTTCATCAGGTCGTAGCCCGACACCGGCCCCGGTGCTTCCGCGATCAGCCCGAGCAGCGCATGCTCCAGCGTCGCCTTCGGCGGCCCCGTCGGCGGCCGAGTCCGAACCGGAACCTCGTCCGACTGAGGTTGCACCGGCGACTGTGCCGACGCCGCGCCGCCGCGCGCGCCACGGTCCTTTGCCTTCGTGACGATTCGCGAACGCGACGTGCGCGTTCTGCTCACTGCGCCGGCACCCAGTTGCCGTGGAATCCCCATGGCACGCGATGCTGTAGTTTGACGCGCGCAACCGGCGCGCCGCTGAAATTCTGCGCGTCGAGCACGACCATCTCACTGCGATTCAGCGCTTCGTCGTACCAGACGGCGAGCACCCAGCCGTCGTCTTCCGCTGAATTCCTTCCGCGCGGCACGAACACCGGCTCGCCCGGCGCGAAGTTCGCCCCCAGGCTCTGCGCCTCGAGCTTGCCGGTCTGGTAGTCGCGCTTCAGCAGCGCCTTGAAGCCTTGCTCACTCCCAGGCGATCCCGGATTTCCGCCGGCGAAGTAGCCGTAGCGATGCTTGAGTCCGGCCCGCCGTTCGTTGAGCCGCGGGAACTCGCCCTCCACGTCGTCAATCTGCTCCTGCGTCATCGAGCCGTCGCCGAGCTTCAGGTTCCATCGCCACGGCAGCGGCGGATTTCCGCCGAACGAATTGCCGGTCATGTCGAGCGCCGCCATCCGGCATCCGTCGACCACCAGCGTCCCGTTCTCTTCGTAGGCGTTGAGAAAATGAAACACGAAGAACGCGTCGTCGTGGAACCACTTCACCTCGCCGGTTTGGCGGTTCATTGCGCCGATTTTCGTGCCGTGTTGCGGCTCCCACGCCAGCATCGGCTTTCCGGCGGCCGCATTCTCCATGTGGAACACCGACGGACATACGAAAAAGATTGCGTAGTTATCCGTCGCGATAAAATCGTGCATCATCACCGGCAGTCCGCTGTCGACTGCGCGCGACTCGATCAACTTCCCGCTCTTGTCCGCCCGATACCACGTCACGTACGGCGGGAACGGCTGATAGCCGAAGAACAGCAGGTCGCCCGTCACCGGATCGAATTTCGGATGGGCCGTCACGGGCCCGGTCATCTTGCCGCCAAAGTCGAACAGGCCGACCGTCTCGAGCGTCTCGGGCTTGAGCTCGTGCGGCAGCCCGGCCTCCCACAGCGCGAGCAGGCGGTTTGCGTATCCGATGATATTGGTGTTTGCCGCGTTCTTGAACGGTGGCTGGTCGGGCGGCAACTCCTTCGCCATCTCGAGCAGCCCGCCGTAAAGCGCGCGTCCCTGCTTCATCTCGGCCTTCAAGCCGTCCGTGCGCACGTAGCGATTGCGATACGCGGCGCGCCCGTCGCGCAGGATGAACGCGTGCACCATGCCGTCGCCGTCGAACCAGTGATAGCGTCCCGCGGGCTTGAAGTGCGGATTCGGTCCGACGCGATAGAGCGCGCCGTTCAACTCGCGCGGCAGCTCGCCTTCGATCTCGAGATCGTACGCGTCGCCCTCTTCGCGCCACGGTGCGTAGTTGCCGTTGAGAAATGGATTGTCCGAATTGTACATCGTGTGCCTCCTGGGTAACGTCGCCTACTAGTCTGGACTGACTATGACAGTCCGGACCACGATGCAACCCCCTGCCGCGTCTGCGCCTGCAAGCCGCACACTGCGTTGCGAACGCTGCGCGTGCGACCTACGATCAAACTGATGCTCGTCGACGCGCTCATCTTCGTCGCCGGATTGTTCAGCTGGACGCTCGTCGAATACGTCATCCACGGCGTGCTCGGCCATGCGCATCGCACGTTCGTGACGCCGCTGCACGACGTGCACCATCGCGATCCCCACGCTGTGTTTGCGATTGGCGCGTGGATTCCGACTGCGGTGCTGCTGCTCGGAAGCGCGCTGATTTTCGGCGCGGCGGCCGGCGTGATCTTCTATGGCGGCGTCGTCGCGGGGTTTGCGCTCTATGAGATTGTTCACTGGCGGATTCACTTCGCGATGCCGTGCTGCGAGATCGAAGCGCGGATGCGGGCGCGACACCTGGCGCATCATCTGCGCGAGCCCGACGCGATCTTCGGCGTCACGACGCCGCTCTGGGACATCGTTTTCGGCACCGAGCCGGCTGCCGACACGATGCGCGAGCTGGCGGCTGCTGGCGCGCGAGTCGCGCCACTTGACGGCGCGAGCAATCTGGGGCGGATGGTCGCCAGTCTGCGCAGCCGTATCGCTGCACCCTGAAATCCGGTTCCTGCATTGACACATATCTCAAGTCGAGCTATTGGCTCGATAGGTATGCACGGGGTATCGGGCAAGTCCGGGCTGAGGAATGAACGACTCGACGCGAGCGTAAAGCGCCTCGCGGCTTTGAACCCGGCGTGGCTGGCGCAGTTCGCGATCGAGCAGACGCCGCCGCGGATGGACGTGAAGTTTCCGATCCTGGGTTTCCTGATGGAGGCTGAGGCGACCGGCTACGACCTGAAGCGCCGCTTCCAGGATCCGGTCGGATTCTTCTACCGCGTCAGCGACGGCTCGATCTATCCGGCGCTGAAGAAGCTGGCGCGCGACGGGCTGGTGACGCTGCGGCGCGAGGCGCAGGGGCGGCGTGCGCGCAAGGTATACGCAGTCACGGCCGCGGGCCGGGCGCATTTCACGCGGATGCTGCAAGAGCCGGCGCAGCCGCTATTCGTTTTCGACGAGTCGCAGGTCAAGATATATTTCGCCGACCGGCACCCGGAGATTGCGCTGGAGCACATGGAGCGCGTGCGGCGCGACGACCAGGCGCGCGCGGCGTACCTGGCCGAGCTGGTGGCGCAGATGAATCGCGCGGGCGATCCCGCGGTACGCCGAATCGTGGTCGAACTCGGCCGCGCGATCACCGAGGCCAAGGCGCAGGCGCTGGGCAGGCTTTGCACCGAGCTGCGCCGCGAGATTCAATTGAAACGGGCGGCGCGAGCGCATCGAGTGCGCACACGGGCCGTCACAAGACCAAAGCGAAGGGGGCTCACAAGGCGAACGCACCATGGATGAAAAACTGGCCATCGACCTCCAGCACGTAGTCCGGATCTACAAGCGCGACGAATTCGAGGTCCGCGCGCTCGACGACGTCACGATCCAGATTCCGGTCGGGCGCTTCGTCGCGATCATGGGACCATCGGGCTCGGGCAAGACCACGATGCTGAACCTTATAGCGGGAATCGATCACGCCACCTCCGGGCGCGTCGCGGTCGGCGGCGAGGAAATTACCGGGATGAAGGAGCGCGAGCTGGCCGGCTGGCGCGCGCGGCACATCGGGCTGGTGTTCCAGTTCTACAACCTGATTCCGGTGCTGACCGCGTTCGAAAATGTCGAGTTGCCGCTGCTGCTGACCAATCTGAAGAAGTCCGAGCGGCGCGAGCACGTCGAGACGGCACTGAAGGTGGTCGGCCTGGCCGACCGGATGGACCACTACCCACGCCAACTCTCGGGCGGTCAGGAGCAGCGCGTCGCGATCGCGCGCGGGATCGTTGCCGATCCTACGATCATTGTGGCAGACGAGCCGACCGGCGACCTCGACGCGAAGTCGGCCGAGGAAATCCTGGGCCTGCTGGTGGACATGAACCGCCAGTTCAACAAGACGATCGTGATGGTCACGCACGATCCGCGCGCGGAGCGGTACGTTGACACGGTTTATCGGCTCGACAAGGGCGTGCTGGCGGGCGTCGAGGCGGGCAAGCGCGGCGTCGCGGCAGAGGCCGGCGCGCGGGCCTGAGGAGTCGCGAATTTTTTTGAGCGCGGGTTGATCATATGAAGTACGCGTGGTTGGTGATCAAGAATCTGCTCCGCAGCAAGCGCCGCACGATATTGACGGTGCTCTCGATCGCGGTCTCGCTGTTCATTTTCTCGGCATTGGTCAGCCTGCCCACGGTGGCGAACGAAATCCTGAGCGACACCGCCTCCTCGACGCGGATTGCGACCCACAACAAGGCCGGCCTCGCCTACTCGATTCCAGTCGCTTACAAGCAGCGCATCCAGACCGTGCCGCACGTCGAGGCGGTGGCGGCGCAGAGCTGGTTCGGCGGAGTCTATCACGAAGTGTCGGATCAGTTTCCGAATTTCGCGATCGACCACGAGCAGATCGATATCGTTTATGCCGACTGGAACATCTCGAAGGAAGCGCTCGAGCAGTTCAAGAAGGTGCGCACCGCGTGCCTGGTCGGCAGCGAGACGATGAAGCGCTTTCACCTGAAGGTGGGCCAGCAGATTCAACTGCGCGGCAGTATCTACCCGTTCAACGTCACGCTGAATATCGTCGGCACCATCGGCGGCAAGGCGCCGCCGTCGTTCCTGCTGTTTCGCCGCGACTACCTGGAGGAAGCGCGCGGGCGGCCGGGCTTCGTCGACACCATGTGGGTCAAGGTCGACAAGGCCTCGAACGTGCCGCAGGTGATCGCGGCCATAGATGAAGGCTTCGCCAACTCGTCGGCCGAGACGGTTTCGGAATCCGAGTCGACCTTCATCGGCGGCTTCCTGCAGCAGTATCGCACCTTCTTCAAGATCGCAGAGCTGCTCGGATTTATCGTAGTGCTGACGATCGGACTGGTCGCGGCGAACACCGCTGCGATGTCGATTCGGGAGCGGCGCGGCGAAATAGCCGTGATGCGTTCGATCGGGTTTACCTCGCGCACTATCCTGTCGCTGCTGCTGACGGAGTCGCTGCTGATCGGGGTGCTGGGCGGGCTGCTCGGATGCGGCAGCGCGTTCGTGGTGTTGAAAGTGTTCTCGGTGGGATCGGGCGCTGGTCCATTCGGCACGATTCGGATGCCGCCGCTGGTGCTGACGGAAACCCTGATCGCGGCCGCGTTGATCGGTGTCTTGAGCGCGATCGTTCCCGCGACTTCCGCGGCGCGCCGCACGATTGTCGATACGCTGCGGACGGTGGCCTGAGATGGCGATACCGCTGAAATACAACATACGCTCGCTGCTGGTGCGGCGCATCTCGACCGCGATGACGGGCGGCGGAATCGCGCTGGTGGTGGCGGTGTTCGTGATCGTGATGGCGCTGGTGGCGGGGCTCCGGTCCGCGATTTCCGACACCGGCTCGCCCGACAACATCATAGTGTTGCGCCGCGGCTCGACCACCGAGACCTATTCGCAAATCCAGCTCGCGCAATTCGACGCGATGAAGTTTCTGCCGCAGATTCGCCGCGAGCCCAATGGCGACGTTGACGCTTCGCCGGAGCTGCCGGTGCAAGCGCTGATGGAACGCATCGGCGGCGGCCGCGACAACATTGTAATTCGCGGCGTCACGCCGGCGGCGCTCAAAGTGCACGACAAGGTCAAGATCGTCGAGGGGCGGATGTTCAATCCGTCGGTCAACGAGGTGATCGTAGGCAAGGGACTGGTCGGGAACTACAAAAATTGCACGCTCGGCTCGACGCTGCGCTTCGGGCGTGGCAACTGGAAGGTGGTCGGCATCATGACCGCCGACGGCGGCTCGTTCGAGTCGGAGGTCTGGGGCGACATCCACAACGTGCAGGACGACGCACAGCGCGGCGCGTATTACGCCGACGTGCGCTTGAAGCTGGCTCCTGGAGCGGACGGCGAAGCGCTCGCCAAGCGGCTGGCTGACGACCCGCAAATCAACCTGCAGGGCCAGACCGAAGTCGAGTACTACAAGGACCAGGCGGTGGTGGCCAACCAGATGCGCACGCTCGGCATGATCGTCGCCGTGATCATGGCGATTGGCGCGATCTTCGGCGCGATGAACACGATGTACGCGGCGGTCTCGACGCGGACCACGGAAATCGGCACGCTGCGCGCGCTGGGCTTTGCGCCGTCAGCGGTGATGGCGTCGTTCCTGCTCGAGTCGACGGTGCTGGCGATCGCGGGCGGCCTGCTCGGCGTGTTGCTCGCGCTGCCGATCAACGGCATCTCGACCACGTTCGGCAACTTCATGACCTTCTCGACACTGGCCTTCAGCTTTCGCGTGACATTTGCAATTGTGATCGAAGCGCTGATCTTCGCGGCCGTGATGGGCTTCGTCGGCGGCTGGCTGCCGGCGCGGCAGGCAATGAAGATGGCGGTGGTCGATGCGCTGAGGAGCGTGTGACGCGGTGTCCGCGGAATCACCCAGAGGACCGAATATTCGCGAGCTCGAGTCGCTGCGAATAGCGCGCAAGGACGAGCCGGTCAAACGCCGACGTATCCTGCCCGCGTTGATTGCGCTGGCTGTGCTGGGCGTAGTGGCGGGCGCAGGATACGCGGTCTATACGCGGACGCTCGGCAAACCGCCGGAAGTGCAGACCGCGACCGTGACCGTGAAGCAGGCCGGGCAGGCGGGGACGGTGCTCACGGGCAGCGGCTACGTCATCACCGAGCACAAGTACATCATTATCGGCACCAAGATTCTCGGCCAGATCGTCGCCGAGCCGATCGAGGAGGGTCAGCACGTCAAGCGCGGCGATCTGCTCGCGCGAATCGACGATCGCGACTACCAGGCGCAATTGCGGCAAGCGCTCGCGGACCGCGACCTGGCGCAGGCCAACCTTATACTGAAGCGCCAGCGGGCCGACCGGATGCGCGAGCTCTTCAAACAGGGCGTGCAATCGCGGGACTCGCTCGACGACGCTGAGAATCAGCTGTCGGTGGCCGAGGCCGCGTTGAAGCGCTCGGAAGCTGCGATCGATTTCGCGAAGTTCGAAGTGAGCCAGTGCGTCATCACGTCGCCGATCGACGGAGTGGTGCTGCAGAAGTACCGCGAAGTCGGCGACACGATAAATTTTGGCGGAACGATCCAGGCCGGCGGCGGCGCCACCGACATCGCGCAGCTTGCCGACCTGAGCGACTTGCGCGTCGAGGTCGATATCAATGAAGGCGATATCGCGAAGGTCGGGATGGGCACGCCGGCGACGGTGATTCCCGACGCATATCCCGACAATCCGTTCTCGGCGGCGGTGGTGAAAATTTATCCCGAAGCGGATCGACAGAAGGGCACGGTGAAGGTCGAGGTAAGAATCTTGCAGCCGGACTTGAAGATCATCAAGCCGGAGATGAGCGCGAAGGTGACCTTCCTGTCCGCAACGGGTGCGCAGGTCGCTTCGGCGCCGCCGCTGGTGCTGGTGCCGAAGAAGGCGATCGTGACCGCCGGCAACAGCAACTCGGTATGGATCGTGCGCGACGACGTGGCGCGGATGGCGCCGGTGCTAGTCGGGCGTGAGTTCCAGGACGGCGTCGAGGTCAAGCAGGGGCTGACTGGCGGCGAGACGGTGATCGTGGTGCCGCCGCCGACGCTCAAGGACGGGCAGGCGGTGACGCCGGCAGCGTCGTAGGGCGAGCGGCCGGCAGCGCACTCTTCAGCGCGACGTCACC
>DASQHV010000370.1:0-15627 GCA_035631915.1 Candidatus Acidiferrales bacterium
GCCAGCTTTTCTGTCGCCGCGGCATGCTGCTGGATCGCGCTCGTCGCGCTGCCGGTCGCGACCGAGCTTTCCACCGACGACAGCCGTCCTTCGATCGAGTGGATCATCGCCTCGACATCGGCGACCAGCCGCTGGCCGAAGATCGAGCCCAGGATAAACCCTGCCAGCCCGACGATCGGATACGCACCCGCTGCGAGAATTTCCAATACGCTCATCTCACTCACCTCTCTTGCTGTTCGTTTTGTTTCGTTGCGGATTACTCGACTGACTTTGAAAAAATGCGGAGCGCATTCGCTCCCACTCGAACTCGGACTCGGAAGTCTCTTTCCGCCCCGGTCGAAAATGGGGCGCGATACGACGCGGCGAATCAGCGGCCGCCGGTATGCCCACGACTTGACCGCCCCGGCTTCAGCGCGGGCGTTGTCGGATGGATGCGCGGATCCAGTCTGTGCGCCGGCGCCGGCATCGCTGCCGACGCGCCTGCCGCCTCATTCTTGAGCGCCGCGCTCGCTGCGCCCGCGACGCACGCCGCGCGCTTCTCGGCCAGCACCTTGTACACGTAGCGCTCGGTGCACCTCAGCTGATGCGCGATATGTGAGATACTCAGATGCTCCGCGCGCAGCGCGACAATTCGCACCCGCCGCCGCGCATGGTCGCTCGTCACCGGGATCAGCAGCCGGTCGCCTCCGAAAATTCGCGCCATCGCCGTCGCCGCCACCAGCCCAATCGATCGCGAGACCAGGTCGCCCGACGCCGGCGCCATCGGGATGTACAGCCGCCGCCCGCCAAAATCCGCGACTAGCTTGTCCGCCGCACCATCGCCAATCGAATGCTCGAGTTGGTCGTACAGGGACGAATGCTGATGCCCCCCGCGCAGCGCAAGCGGCTTCAGCGTCAACCCGCGATCGTATTCCGCGTGCCGGCTTAACTCCGAGTTCATAAGCCGTACGCGACGCGCAAATTTTGGGGAATCACGCCAATTTTTCGGTCGCGATCGTAGACAATCCGCCACCCGATCTCGGCGTTTTCTTCAGCGCAACACCGGCACAGCCCGCGATTGCGAACCACCTCAGCATGGA
Organism: Candidatus Acidiferrales bacterium; assembly: GCA_035631915.1. Taxonomy (GTDB): domain Bacteria; phylum Desulfobacterota; class Binatia; order Binatales; family Binataceae; genus Binatus. The sequence goes on from DASQHV010000370.1 coordinate 1,080, forward strand.
ACGACGGTCGGTGACACCAGAGACAAACAACGATTCGATTAGCAACGGCGGGACGTCCGAGGGAAGTCGCGGCTTCCATAAATCCTCCGCGCGGGCTCAGGCGGGATCTGGGTGGGGTAGCGGGCGGTGAGTGTTGAAATTCGAGAGGGATCAATCGAGGGAAGGAAAACTTTTGCCGCCTGAACCGTGGGCGCGAAGTCACGAACTACGCTAAAACTGAGAGGCGGGGGAATTTCTCGATTTTGACTTCGACGGCGACGATCGAGCGGTGACAGGGCGAGACAGTCTACCGATGGCGGCAGCTGATGCGGCGGTTTATTGGACTGAAGATGGTCTGTTTGAGGGAACAACATGCGCTTAATGAATCTTATTTCACATCAGGTGAGTTATGTCAACTACAATGGTTGAGGCCGCGTTCCGTTCGCGCCTCACTCAGGTGATCCATTCGTTCGGATCAGTCGCGTCGATGGCCACCGCGGTCGGCGTTTCAGACAACGCGATTTACAAATGGCTGGCCGGTCGGGGACGGCCCAGCGTTGCCAACTTGGTGGCGCTCGCGCGCGCGGGTCGAGTCTCCGTGGAATGGCTCGCCACCGGTGCTGAGTCGGCGCAGAGTTCGCAGGCAATCACACGCGCCGTTGAGCGCGGCGACTACGTTTTCATGCCGCGCAGCCGAATTCGATTTGCGGGCGGCCGAAACGGAATCCTGCGCAGCGACCAGGTCGTCGACGCGATAGCATTTCGCGCCGATTGGCTGAACCGGCGTCTCGGCACGAAGCCCCGCGAGTTGATCCTCATCGAGATCGTTGGCGACTCGATGGCGCCGACGATCGAAGATTCGGATCTGATTCTCGCCGATCTTGCAGAGCCGCGCTTTCGCCAGGACGGAATCTATCTGCTGCGGAGCGAGCGCAGCCTCGCCGTGAAGCGGGTGCAGCGCCGCCCCGACGGAAAGCTGCTGGTGCGCAGCGATAATCCAAAATACGAAGCGATCGTCGTCTCGGATCTCAAAGTCCTGGGAAGAGTGATATGGATCGGCGGGCGTATCTAATGACGCAATCCCCACGGGAGGAAGAACGATGTCCGAACTTGTACTCCGTCAGGACCAGGATGGACTGGCGACGCTCACCCTCAATCGGCCCGACAAGCTGAACTCGCTGAACGTGCAGATGTTCGTCGAGCTGCGCGCGCACATAGAACAAATCGCGAGCGAGTTCGACCGCGTCGGCCTGGTGGTGGTGCGCGGAGCGGGCAAATGCTTTTCTGCGGGACACGACCTGACAGATATCGCAGTGGGCGAGCGGCCGCCGAAGCCGAATTTCCAGTCCGACACGATCGAGCGCCTCGCTAACTTGCCGCAACCGGTCATTTCCGCAGTGCACGGCCATTGCTATACCGGTGCGCTCGAGTTGGCGCTGGCCGGCGATCTGATCTTTGCGGCCGAATCGGCCAAGGTTGCCGACACGCATGCGCGCTGGGCACTTACTCCGGCGTGGGGGATGAGCCAGCGGCTACCGCGCCGCGTCGGGCTGCCGAAGGCGCGCGAGATGATGCTTACGTGCCGGACGTACAGCGGCGCCGAAGCGCTGGCGATGGGACTCGCGAACATGTGCGTGCCCGACGCGAAGTTCGATGCCGAACTTCGCGCGCTCGCCGATACGATCCTGGCGAATTCCTGGTTCAGCCATCGCGCCAACAAGCGGCTGCTGATCGAAACCGACGGGTTGCCCCTGTCGGCCGGACTGGCGCACGAAGTTTATCGCAGCGCGGGCGTCGGACCGGACATGCGGGAGAGGATCGCGGCGTTCACCAACAAAAGCCGCCGCGCGTAAGACTGACTATTCGACGTAGAATGTACTGACTATTGCGTTTCGATACTCACTCACTCTGGCGCCGGAGACAAAATATTGCGGCGCCGACAAGGTCATCGAATCCGCATACGGCCAAATCCGCGCGACGCGCTCGCGCGCTTCATCGGGAGTGCCCGCGATCGCGAACGTGGTGACCATCTCGTCCGGCACCGCTCGCAGCATCGCCGCCGAATCGTTGCGCTGCGCCGCTTCGACGCACGACCGCGCCTGGGCGCCGTAGCCGTGCGCTTCGTAGTACCTGGCGTACTGCGCGATGCTGGCGTAGAACGCGACGGTGCCGCGCATGTCGTCAATCGCCTGTTTGCGAGTCGGCGCGACTGCCGCGTAGTTCCACAGGTTCACGTGGAATTTTTCGCGAGAGCGCGCGGCGGCTTTGAGCTTGTTTTCAAGCGCATTTGACTGCTCCGCGATCCATCGCTCGGACCATACCGGATGCCCCAGCAGACCGTCGGCGACTTCGGCCGCGAGCGCCACTGTGTTCTCGAACAGCGCCGGAACGTAGATCGGAATCGAGCCGCGCTGTGGAGGTCGCGCCGTTCGGAAGCCGCGAAGATCGAGCTTCTGATACCTGCCGTCGATCGCGCCAAGCTCGCCGGTGTGACCCTTTTCGATTATCGCGCGAACCGTCGTCACCACTTCACGCAGGTGCCGGACGGGTTTGCCGTACTCGACGCCGTGGACGTTCTCATTCCACACCCGCACGCTGGTGCCGAGTCCGAGCACCATCCGGCCGCCGCTGATGCGATCGATGTCGAGCGCGTTCAGCGCGGTCTCCGCTGCACTGCGCGTGAACGCGAGCGCGATTCCCGTGCCGAGTTTCAGGCGCGTGCTGCACGCGGCCAAAGCCGCCAGCGTAGGGAACGGAGGAAAGTGAATTTGCGGCGCCCATACGCCATCGAGTTCGAGTTCCTCGAATCGGCGCGCGATCTGCGCGAGCTCGGCCGCCGGCATCGCTTGAAGAATTTCCCAATATTTGCGTTTCATCTGCCCGTGTCATAGCAGGGTGGTTCGAGTCTTGGAATCGGCCGCGGCATTTGAGATGACTCGTGGTGCCGGTTTGCCAACGTATGATGAAGCCGCGACCATTGTTGTGAATTCGGGAGCGCGTGAAGATGCCCGTTGAACAGGACGTGACAGCGGTCCGCGAGAACCATCGCTTCGACGAAGCGCGCCTGGAAGCGTACCTGACTGAGCGCATCGCAGGGTTTCGCGGCCCGCTGACGATCGGGCAATTCGTCGGCGGACAATCGAATCCGACCTTCATGCTGCAAACGCCGGACGCGCGCTTCGTGATGCGCAAGAAACCGGCCGGCACGCTGCTCCAATCGGCGCATCAGGTAGAACGCGAATATCGAATCATCAAAGCGTTGGCGCAGACCGACGTGCCGGTCCCGCGAGCTCACCTGTTGTGTGAGGACCCGGAGGTGATCGGCACTGCGTTTTTCGTGATGGATTTCGTCGCCGGGCGCATCATGCGCGACCCGCTGATGCCGGACTCGAACCCCGCAGAGCGCGCGGCATTCTACGACTCGATGAACGACGTGCTCGCGCGATTGCACAAAGTCGATATCGACGCGGTCGGGCTTGCGGGTTTCGGACGGCCCTCCGGCTACGTCGCGCGGCAGGTTGCGCGATGGTCGAAGCAGTACGAGGCGTCGAAGATCGAGGAAATCCCGGAGATGGATCGGCTGATCGAGTGGGTCGGGGGTCACATTCCGAGCCGCGACGAAACCACGATCGCGCACGGCGACTACCGGATCGAGAACATCATCTTTCATCCGACCGAGCCGCGCGTCGTGGCGGTGCTCGACTGGGAACTCTCGACGCTGGGGCATCCGCTGAGCGATCTCGCGTGGTGCGTCAGGCCGTATCACTGTCCGCCGGGGATCGATGGCGTGCTGAGCTTCCAGGGGATCGATCTGAAGGCATCTGGGATTCCAGCCGAGCAGGATTTTATCGACGCGTACTGCCGGCGCGTGGGACGCGCGGGGGTGCCCGACCTGATGTTCTTCGTCGTGTTCTCGTTTTTTCGCGCGGCGGCGATTGCGCAGGGAATCGCGATGCGCGCGAAGATCGGCACTGCCAGCGGCCCCGACGCCGCCGAGCGCGGCGCGAAGGCGCGCTTGATGGCAGAGCTTGGATGGAGTCTCGCGCAGACAGTCTAAGCGCAAGCGTACAACGTGAACGAGCCTGCAAACATTTCTGAAATCGTGACGCTCGACGCGGTTGCGTTGTCGGCGGGAATCGAGGCGCGGCGGTTCTCATGCGTCGAGGTGATGACGGCGTATCTCGATCAAATCGAGCGCTTCAATTCGTGCGTAACCGCGATCGTCTCGCTCCAGGATCGCGAAGGTCTTCTGGCGCAGGCAAAGGAGCGCGACGCGCAACTCGCGCGCGGCGAGTATTTAGGCTGGATGCACGGATTCCCGCACGCGGTGAAGGACCTGGAGGAAACCCGGGGCATCCGCACCACGATGGGCTCGCCGCTGCTCAAGGACTTCGTGCCGAAGCAGGATTCGATCCTGGTCGAGCGGATCAAGGCGGCCGGCGCGATTGTAATCGGGAAAACGAACGTGCCCGAGTTCGGACTCGGATCGCAATCGTACAATCCGGTGTTCGGCACGACGCTCAACGCTCACGACCTGACGAAAACCGCGGGCGGCAGCAGCGGCGGTGCGGCGTGCGCACTCGCTCTTCGAATGGTGCCGGTGGCGGACGGCGGCGATCACGGCGGCTCGCTGCGCAATCCGGCGGCGTTCAACAACGTGTTCGGATTTCGCACTTCGTTCGGGCGCGTGCCGTCGGGCACCTATGACGTGTTCATGCCGTCGCTCTCGGTGCATGGGCCGATGGCGCGGACGGTGCCAGATCTCGCGATGCTGTTGTCGGTGATTGCAGGTTACGACGCGCGCGTGCCGTTTTCGATTCGGCAGGATCCCGCGCAGTTCACGCAGTCGCTCGTGCGCGATTTCAAGGGAACGCGAATCGCGTGGCTGGGCGATTTCGGCGGCTACCTCCCGTTCGATCCGGGTGTGCTTGAGCTCTGCAAGATCGCGTTGAAGGCGTTCGAGTCACTCGGCTGCATCGTCGAAGAAGCGGTGCCCGACTATCCCGTCGAGCAGGTGTGGCGCCATTGGTTGAAGATTCGAGCGTGGCAAGTCGGCGCGTCGCTCAAGATCCCGTACAGCGACCCGAAGCGGCGGGCGCTGCTGAAGCCTGAGGCGCAGTGGGAAATCGAAAGCGGACTCAAGGTCAGCGCCTTCGATATTGCGGACGCGTCGGCGGTCAGGACGGCGTGGTATCAAGCGGTGCGCGCGATGTTCGAAAAGTATGACTACCTAATCGCGCCGGCCGGACAGGTATTTCCTTTCGACGCGAATACTCACTGGCCCAAACAGGTCGGCGGGCGCGACATGGACACTTACCATCGATGGATGGAAGTGATGATTCCGATCACGATGTCGGGATGTCCTGCGTTGAGCGTCCCCGCGGGCTTCAACGAGATCGGGCTGCCGATGGGTATCCAGATACTCGGGCCGAATCACGGCGAAATGAGTTGCCTGCAACTGGCCAACGCATACGACGAAGCGACGGGCTGGGTGAGGAAGCGACTTCCGCCGCTGCTCAACAAAAGTTGAATAGCAAGTCGATTACTCAGTGACTACCGGCGCTTGCTCCCCAGAGCGCGCGCAGGCGGCGGTCGCGTCCGCAATTGTAGCGATAGATCCCGTACGCGACCTTGTGCGTCTTGCAGTACTGCTGGTGGTAGTCCTCGGCGGGATAGAAGGTCGATGCGGGCACGATTTCGGTGACGATCGGCTCCTTGAACGGCTTGGTCTTGTCCAACTCGGCCTTTGACGCGAGCGCGTCGCGCTGCTGATCGGCGTCGCGATAGAAAATCGCGGTCCGGTACTGGGTGCCCTCGTCGCAGAATTGCTGATCGCGGACGGTCGGATCGATGTTGTGCCAGAAGACGTCCAGCAACTTGCGATAGCTGATTTTCTTGGGGTCGAAGGTCACTTCGAGCGACTCCGCGTGGCCGGTCGTGCCGCTCGACACTTCCTCGTAGGTCGGATTTTTGGTGTGGCCGCCGGTGTACCCCACCTGGGTCGAGACGACGCCGGGGACGTTGTCGAACGCGGGTTGCATGCACCAGAAGCATCCGCCCGCGAAGGTCGCCTTTGCCATTCCAGTCGCTTCGGCATCCGCGCCGGGGCGAGTGCGCGAGCTAGCGAGCATCGCGCCTCCGACGATTACCAATCCCAATAGCAATTTCGCGTGAAGAGTCATGAAGTCCATAGTTCCGAGTAGTAATAGTGTAGCTATCGGCAAAATTGCAGCGACACCATCGCTGAATAGTATTTTGCATCGCCCAACCCGCCGCAGTGAAGCTCGTCAAGTCGTAGCAGGCCCGCGAAGGCCGCGCATCGCGCGTCAGTTCTTCGAAACGTTCACCACCTGGATTTCGGTGAATCCCAGCAAGCCCCACGGTCCGTTCTCGACGCCGATGCCGGACCACTTGGCGCCGCCGAACGGCAGGTTGGGCGCGATCGCGAGATGCTGATTCACCCACGCGGAGCCGCACTCGAGCTGCGAGGCTACTTCGGCGCCGCGGTCCGCGTCCTTCGACCAGACCGAGCCGCTGAGCCCATAGTTGGTGGAGTTGGCGCGGCGAATGGCGTCGTCGACGTCCTTGTATGGGATGATCGGCAGCGCGGGTCCGAACTGCTCCTCGTCGACGAGCCGCACGCCGTCTGAGATTCCGCCGACGATCGTGGGAGCGAAGAAATATCCCTCGCTGCCGACGCGCGCGCCGCCCGCGACGATCTTCGCGCCGTGCTTCTTCGCGTCCTCGACCAGCTCCGTCACGCGCTCGAATTGCGGCTGGTTGTTGATCGGGCCGAGCTGCGTGCCGGCCTCCAGACCGTTGCCGACCTTAACTCCGCGCGCCAATTCGCCGAGCATCTCGAGCATCGGCGCGTACATGTCCTGCGGCACATACACGCGCTTGATCGCGCTGCAAATCTGGCCGGAGTTCTCAAACGCGCCCCAGAAAATCTTCGGCGTGACGTCGGCGAGATCGACGTCTGACATCACGATCGCGGCGTCGTTGCCGCCGAGCTCAAGAGTCACGCGCTTCAAGTCGGGCGCTGCCGACGCCGCGACTTTCTTGCCGGTCTCGACCGAACCGGTGAAGGAGATTTTTCGCGGCACCGGATGACTGGTCATCCACGCGCCGAGTTCGTCGCCGCCGGACACGACGTTCAACACGCCGGGCGGCAGTATGTCGCGCAGAATCTCGCCGAGCATCAGCGAGGTGATAGGCGTGAACGGCGAAGGCTTCAGCACCACCGTGTTGCCCGCGAGCAGCGCTGGCGCGATTTTCCACATCGCAAGCATCAGCGGGTAGTTCCACGGCGTGATCGCGGCGACGACGCCGAGCGGCTTGCGCCGAATCTCGATGCGGCTCTGCGCGTTGTCCTGGATTGTTTCGATCGGCAAATCGAGGGTGGCCGTGTAACTGCACCACATCGCCGTGCCGAAAATTTCCTGCGTCGCCTTGTCGAGCGGCTTGCCCTGCTCTTGCGTGAGCGTGCGGGCCAGACCCTCGGGCGGCTGTTGCAGGGCCGCGGCGCATTCGCCAAGCGCTTTGCGGCGAGCGTCGAGGTCGCGGCTCCACGCCGGGTACGCGCGCTGCGCGGCGCCCATCGCGGAGTCCAGCTCGGCGCGGGTGCAGTCGGGAACTTCGGCAAAAATTTTTCCGGTCGCGGGATTGATGACTCCGGTGGTCTTCGATCCCTTAACTGCCTTCCCGTCGATCGTCATGGTGTGATTCGGCATACGATGCTCCTGTTCGCGAAGTTCTCGCGGCGGACCTGACTCACGCAGACTCCGTGTTGCTACTATCGCGAGTGTCGGCTTCCATGCAAGGCGAGAAGCGGTCTCGGGTGGAGCGTTCGAGGCGTCGATTCGGGGGCCATCGGCGGATTGTCAGGGGACGCTCCGGCGTGCCATTATGCGGGCGCATCCGCAATTATGATGGCATCCAACGCCCGCATCCGGCCGCTCAGAAACGCTCGCATCACACTGTTATTGCTCGGTTTTCTCCTCTCCGCGCCATTAGCGGCGGGTTCCGCCGAAATCGTCGTCGCCGCTGCTTCAGACCTCACCTTTGCATTCAAAGACCTGGCGCCACGCTTCGAAAAGCGGACCGGAGACACGGTCAAGTTTTCGTACGGCTCGTCGGGGAATTTTTTCGCCCAGATCCAGAACGGCGCACCGTATGACGCGTTTTTCTCCGCTGACATCGAGTACCCGAAAAAGCTCGAGCGCGCTGGACTGATCGAACCCGGGACAATTTACGAATATGCTGTCGGAAAAATCGTGCTCTGGGTGCCGGGCGCATCTACACTCGACTTGAAACGCGGGCCAGCGGTGATGCTCGATCCCGCGATTCGCAAAATCGCAATCGCAAATCCGGATCACGCACCGTACGGACGCGCAGCCGTGGCCGCGATGCGTCACGAAGGTATCTACGATCGGCTCAAGGATAAACTGGTGCTCGGCGAGAACATTTCGCAAACGGCTGAGTTCGTGCTGTCGGGCAACGCGGACATCGGTGTGCTGGCGCTGTCGCTCGTGCTGGCGCCGGCGATGAAATCCGCGGGGCGATACGTTGACGTGCCCTTGGAGGACTATCCGGCGATCGTGCAGGCCGGCGTGACGCTAAAGTCGTCGCGCCAAAAGGAGGCGGCGCGCCAGTTCTTCGACTTCATCCGCCAGCCGGCCAGCGTCGCGCTGATGCGTCAATATGGATTCACCACGCCTGAGGAAGCCGGCAGCAAGCCGTCGGCGGAAACTGCACATTGACGATGGATTGGAATGCGATACTACTGAGTATTCGGCTCGCGCTGGTCGTTTGCGCGATCTTGCTATTGCTCGGAATACCAATTGCCTATTGGATTGCATACTCGCACTGGCGTTGGAAATTTCTGATCGAATCTATCGTGGCGCTGCCGCTGGTTTTGCCGCCGACGGTGCTGGGATTCTACGTGCTCGTCGCGATCGGCTCGCGCAGTCCGCTCGGCCGCTGGTACGAGTCGTGGACCGGCCACGGCCTGCCGTTCACGTTCGCCGGCCTGGTAGTCGCGTCGGTGCTCTACAGCTTGCCGTTCGCGGTTCAGCCGATTAGCGCGGGTTTCGCGCTGGTAGACCGCAGCCTGCTCGACGCGTCGTCGATCCTCGGCGCGTCGCGGATGCGCACGTTCTTTCGAATCATCCTGCCGTTATCGATTGGCGGAGTAGTTACCGGAGTCGTGCTCAGCTTCGCGCATACGCTCGGCGAGTTCGGCGTCGTGCTGATGGTCGGCGGCAATATTCCCACCGTCACGCAGACGGTGTCGATCTCGATCTATGACGCGGTGCAATCGCTGGACTACGCCGCGGCGAATGCGACCGCGATGCTGTTGCTCGTGTTTTCGTTCGCGGTGCTGTCGATTACCTACGCGCTGAACCGGAGAATCTGGGCAGTCTGGCCGCTGCATACCTAGCCCGCTATCGGATACATTCGGATCCGGTTTCGAGCGATGGCGGCGATTGAATCCATGACTGTCGAAGCGGCGCGGCTTTCGGTGCGCGTTGCCGCGCGGCTTTCGAATTCGTTTGCGCTCGAAGCAGCGTTCGAAGCGCCGGCTGGATTTACGATGCTGCTCGGGCCGTCCGGCGGCGGGAAGACCACGCTGCTGAACTGTATCTCGGGACTGCGCCGGCCCGATTCCGGCCGAGTGGCGCTAGGCTCGCGGGTGCTCTTCGATTCATCGATCAAAGTCGACCTGCCGATGCAGGTTCGCCGAATCGGGTACCTGTTTCAAAACCTCGCGCTGTTTCCCCACATGACGGTTGGACAGAACGTCGAGTACGGAATCGCCGGCCGGTCCAACGCCGAGCGGCACAGGCAAGCCGCTGAGATTCTCGAAACCTTTCGAATCCCGCATCTGGCCGGGCGCAAGCCCGCGGAAATTTCGGGCGGCGAGCGCCAGCGTACGGCCCTCGCGCGCTCGCTGGTTACAAATCCCGAACTTCTTCTACTCGATGAGCCGCTCGCGGCTCTGGACAAGAACATCAAGTCGCGGATCGTCGACGACTTGCGCGCTTGGAACGCCGCGCGCGGCATCCCGATTCTCTATGTGACGCACTCGCCCGACGAAGCGTTCGCGCTCGGCGAGCGGGTAATCGTGCTGGAGGACGGGAAGATTCTCGGACAGGGCATGCCGCAGGATGTGCTTGCGGCGCCGCGCCACGAAACGATCGCGCAGGTAGTCGGATTCGAAAACGTCTTCGACGGCACGGTGAAGTCGCTCGCGGAATCGCACGGCACGATGTTGTGTCAGTTGGAGCGCACCGCGACAGAGCTCGAAGTGCCGCTGGGCCATCACGCGGCCGGCGCCGAAGTGCGAATCGCGATTCGCGCCGGCGACATAATGGTGGCGACCGAACGCCCGCACGGGCTCAGCGCGCGCAACACCTTCCCTGGGCGAGTCACCGCGATTCGCCGCGAAGGAGTGACGGTGATCCTGTCGGTCGAGGCGGGGGTCGTCTTCGAAGTGCACGTGACACCGGGTGCGCGGGAGCAACTGCATCTCGACGTCGGCCAGCAACTCTGGCTGGTGGTGAAGACCTACTCCTGTCACCTGGTGCAGCCGACCGGCTGATTCCTCGGCGGCAGCAGTTTTTCTGTTTTCGCATTTACGGACTATGCTGTCGGCATGGACGCACCGGATAACACGGTTGCGATCAAGGCGCCGATCCAAGGCACCATCGTTTCGATCGACGTTCAAGTCGGCGACACGGTTCGCGCGGGGCAGCAGCTGCTCGTGATGACCGCGATGAAGATGGAGCACGTGGTCGCGGCGACAGTCTCAGGAATCGTGATGGAAATCACCGTAGCGGTTGACGACACGGTCTTCGAGGATCATCCGCTGTTGTTCGTCGAAGAGCGCGAGTCCGATACGGTGACGGTCGAGAGCAATTCGACCGTCGACCTGGACCGCGTACGCCCCGACCTGGCCGAAGTGCATGAGCGGCACGCGATCGGTCTCGACGCCGCGCGACCGCAAGCCGTCGCGCGCCGACGCAAGACCGGTCAGCGCACCGCGCGCGAGAATATCGAGGACCTGTGCGACCCCGGCACGTTCGTCGAGTTCGGGCCGCTGGTGATCGCAGCGCAGCGCCGCCGCAGAACCGAAGACGATCTGATTCGCAACACGCCTGCCGACGGCCTCGTGACCGGTCTCGGCTGCGTCAACGGCGATTTGTTCGAGGTCGCCCGCTCGCGCTGCATCCTTATGTCGTATGACTACACGGTGTTGGCCGGCACGCAGGGTCATCAGAACCATCGCAAGAAAGATCGGATGTTTCAGATCGCGCGCGAGCAGCGCCTGCCGCTCGTCTTGTTTGCCGAGGGCGGCGGCGGACGGCCGGGCGACACCGACGGCGGATTCCATCACTCGCGCTCGTTCCACGATTTTCCGAAGCTGAGCGGCCTGGTGCCGCTGGTTGGGATCACGTCAGGGCGATGCTACGCGGGCAACGCGTCGCTGCTCGGATGTTGCGACGTTGTGATCGCGACGCAGAATTCCAATATCGGGATGGGCGGACCCGCGATGATCGAGGGCGGCGGCCTGGGGATTTTCCGCCCCGAGGAAATCGGCGCGATGGACGTGCAGGTGCCCAACGGCGTCGTCGACATCGCTGTCCGCGACGAGGCGGCTGCCGTCCGCGCGGCCCGGCAGTATCTCGGTTACTTCCAGGGTCCGGTGAAAGACTGGGAGTGCGCCGACCAGCGCGAGCTGCGTGGAGTCATTCCGGAGAACCGGCTCCGCGTGTACGACGTGCGATCGATCATCAACACGCTGGCCGACACCGGCTCGGTGCTGGAACTTCGGCGCGACTACGGCACCACGATGGTCACGTCGCTGATTCACATCGAGGGAAGGCCGCTTGGGCTGGTGGCCAATAACCCGAAAGTTCTGGCCGGCGCGATCGACAGCGACGGCTCCGACAAGGCCGCCCGCTTCATCCGGCTGTGCGACGCGTTCGACATCCCGCTACTCTTTCTGTGCGACACGCCGGGAATCATGGTGGGGCCGGAGATCGAAAAAACCGCGCTGGTGCGGCATTCGTCGCGGCTGTTTCTGACCGCCGCGAACGTCACCGTGCCGTTCTTTACGATCGTGCTGCGCAAGGCGTATGGACTGGGAGGAATCGCGATGGCCGCCGGCAGCTTTGACGCGCCGATGTTTACCGTGGCGTGGCCGACCGGGGAGTTCGGGCCGATGGGCTTGGAGGGCGCGGTCAAGCTGGGCTATCGCAACGAGCTGGCGGCGATCTCCGATCCGGCGGAACGCAAGCGCCGTTTCGACGAGATGGTGGCGACGATGTACCAGCGCGGCAAGGCGCTCAACAACGCATCGCACTTCGGGGTCGACGACGTGATCGATCCCGCGGATTCGCGGCGCTGGATCGCGAAGGGACTGCGCGCGTCGCCGCCGCCGGAACCGCGCCTCGGAAAGAAGCACGGCTACATCGATAGCTGGTAGGACTCGGTTGGTGATACTGAAATGGCGATGCCTCGCGACGCGAAAGAGTGAAAGAGTCGAAGGAGAGCTGACGTGATCAAGTGGGCAGAGGAAAAGGTGAACGCCGGCGGCGCAGAGCTGACGCTGGTCAAGGGCGGCAGCGGCAAGCCGCTGCTGATTTTTCACGACGAGCTCGGCTACCCGGGCTGGATGACCTGGAATGAGAGCCTCGCGCACGACCGGACGCTGATAATTCCGCTGCAGCCGGGCTTCGGCAAAACGCCGAAGCTCGATTGGATCATGAACTATCGCGATCTGGCGGGATTCTATTCGCAGGTGGTTCGCGAGCTGCGCCTCGATCCGGTCGATGTCATCGGATTCTCGGCGGGCGGATATATCGCGGCCGAGATGGTCGCGGCGGATCCGAAAATTTTCTCGAAGATGGTCCTGGTCGCGCCGATGGGAATCCGGCCGGCGGTCGGCGAAATCATGGACATCTTTCCGATCACGATTCGCACTCATCTGCGCGCCACGGTGGCGGACCCGCCCGGAACGCCCGAGTTCGCCAAGCTGTACGGCGGCGAGATGACGCCGGCCCAGTTCGAGGCGTTCGAGGATGCGCGCGCCGAGACTGCGCGGATCGGCTGGGAGCCGTACATGCACAATCCGAGTCTGCCACATCTGCTGCGCGGCACTAGGACGCCGACGCTGCTGGTGTGGGGCACGCTCGACGACGTGGTTCCGCGCGGATGTATCGACGCGTACGCGCGCGCGATCGAGGGCGCGCAGATTGCGACAATTAAAGATGTGGGCCATCGGCCTGAAATCGAGAATTCGTCGGAGTTCGAGCGAATAGTCACGCGCTTTCTGGCGGCGTAGCGAACAACGGGAGCAATCACGATGAAGCTGGGATATTTCACAGAACGTCCGGCGCGATGGGTCCCCGAAGAGGCGATTTTGCGCAACGGCGGACACTTCGGCGTCTCGAACAGTTACTTCGATCGCGAGCGCGCGGCCGAGGACTACAACTATTTCATCGACGAGAATTTGTACGCCGAGGAGTTGGGCTTCGACATCGTCGCGCTCAACGAGCATCACGGCAATCCGTTCTGCATGGGCAGTGTGATGAACGTCGAGGCGGGAATCCTGGCGCGGCTGACCAAGAAGGCGCGCATTCTGCTCATCGGAAATCCGCTGCCGGTCATCAAGCATCCGCTGCGGATGGCGGAAGAGCTCGCGGAGATCGATCTGATCTCGCACGGGCGGATGATCACGGGATGGGTGCGCGGCGCCGGCAGCGAACAGTTCTTCAACAACGCCAATCCCGCCTACAACCGCGAGCTGTTCGAGGAAGCGCACGACTTCATCGTGCAGGCGTGGACGCGCCCGGGGCCGTGGCGCTACGAGGGCAAGCATTTTCACTATCGCCACGTGAATCCGTGGGCGCTGCCGTACCAGAAGCCGCATCCGCCGATGTGGATTCCCGGCACCTTGAGTCCCGAGACTGTGCGTTGGTGCGCGGAGAAGGCGTACCCGTATTTTGGACTCGGCACCTCGCTCGGGCCGACGTGCGATCTGTGGGACTACTACGCTGACGAAGCCGCGAAGCACGGCTACGAGGCGAGCTCGGAAAATTTCGGCTACGTGCTGCCGACCTTCGTAGCCGAGACCGACGAACGTGCGCAAGAACTCGGCAAGGGCTTCCTGTTCGGCGGCGGTCAGAATTCTTTCGCGCGCGTCGAGCACACGCTGCCTCCGGGCTACAACTCCAAGGATGCAATCCGCAGGCTCGCCAAGCAGCCGCAAGGCAGCTGGCTCGGCATCAGCGGCGACAAGATGCGCGGTCACACCGAGGAGGTGGTGATCGATCCCGAAGCGATACGCCAGAAGCTGCTGCCCGGCTACCAGAAGGCGCAGAAGTCGCTGAATATCGTGATCGGCAGTCCCAAGACCGTCATCCCCAAACTCAAGGCAATACTCACTGTGCTGCGTCCGGGCTCGCTGATCATCTTCAGCGTGCAGGGACCTGTTAGCAACGCGGATCGCCAGACCAGCATGCGGCTGATCGCGCAGGAGGTGATGCCCGTGCTCAAGGAGCAC
>DASQHV010000371.1:0-6864 GCA_035631915.1 Candidatus Acidiferrales bacterium
GCGGCGTCGAGCGCGTGCTCGGCGTCGATAAAGGCGCACACCCCGCCCAGCTTCTGCGCCTCGGCGATACATTCAAGCGCCAGCGTCGTCTTGCCCGACGATTCCGGGCCGTAGATTTCCACCACGCGCCCGCGCGGCAATCCGCCGACGCCCAGTGCGATATCCAAGCCGAGCGAGCCGGTCGGCACTACGGCGATATCGGCGGAAATGGCCTGCTCGCCAAGCTTCATGATCGAGCCCTTGCCGAATTGTTTCTCGATTTGGCTGAGCGCCAGGTCGAGAGCCTTGCTTTTGATCTCTTGCGCCATCTATAGCGACCCGCGGGATTTGAGATTTGAAGCGCGATCTTGCCACAAACGCGCGGCGATAGCTCTATCCCGCCAACGCTCCCTGTCCACAGGGTCGGTTAAAATTGTCGCGCGAAGAACGATGTTGTCAGCGTTCGTGCTTGCCGAACAGGAACGTCGCCAGCGCTTCGTAGGTGGACCCGCTCGGTGACAGATGACTGCGATAGAGAGTGATCGACTCGATTCGCGACGTGCCGAACTCGCGATCGTGATTCGCGTGCAGCGCCTCGCGCGTTTTCGAGGGCAGCCGCTTGTCGCGAACGCGCCCGATCGTCAGGTGCCCGCTCCAGCGCCGCGATTCGCGCTCGAATCCGTACTCGGCGGCCGTGCTCTCGACGCGCGCCGCCAGCGCTCCCAGCTCGACGCTGTGCAGTCCGACCCAGATTGCGCGCGCGTGCTCGAGATTCGGGAACGTGCCCAGACCGCTCGCCGTGATGTCGAACGGGGCGGTCTTCATCGCCAGCTCATGCAGCCCCGTCGTCAGCCGCTCCAGGCGATGGGGATTCACCGCCGGGCCGAGAAATTTCAGCGTAACGTGCAGGTTCGGCCGCGGCACCCATCGCACCCCGTCGCGCGGATGCCGTAGGTTCTCGATAGCGGCAGCGACCGCGTCCTCGACCCGATGATTCATCCGTATCGCGACGAACGCACGCACCGACGCGGCGTCGCGCGGCGGGAAATTCTCGTGCGCGTGCTCCCGCGGATGACCTTCGGTCCAGTGAACCATCTGCTTGTCCGCCCGGGACGCTACCCCTTTCAGCTCGCGAGCGCGTGCTCGACCAGCGGCAGCCGGTCATTGCCGAAAAACATCGAGCCCTCGACAAACATCGTCGGCGAGCCGAAGCCGCCGCGCGCGATCAACTCTTCGACGTTGGCGCGCAGCCGCGCCTTGTACTCCTCCGCCGCGATCTTGGTGAAGTACTCGTTTTCGTCGAGCCCGACTTCCCGCACGATATCGCGCAGAACGCTGTCCTGACTGATGTCGCGATTGTCGCCCCAGTACGACTCGAACACGCGCCGCGAGTAGCGCGAGATCAGGCGATGCTCATGCGCGACGAACGCCCCGCGCATCGCCTTGACCGAGTTGACCGGGAACACCGTCGGGTTGCCGATCTTGAGCCCGTAGAAATTTGCCCAGTCGCGCAAATCCTTGACGTAATATTTCGCCTTCACCGGCACCGGCTTGGCGCGACCCTCGTACACCGAAGGATTCACCGTGTTGAACAGGCCGCCGACCAGGATTGGCCGCCAGACCAGCTCCGCGTCGTGGCGCTGCGCGACCTGTTCGATTTTGGTGAACGCCAGGTAGGTCCACGGGCTGGAGCAATCGTAGAAAAATTCGAGCTTCTTCGGCATCGAGGGCCTCCCTCGTCAAGCTGCGAGGTTTCGAGCGTCTATTCGAGAATGCCAGACCGCGCGCCCACCTTGCCAGCGCGAATCACTTGCGGGCGGGCTCCGCGACGCCGACGCCGTCGATGCGAACCAGGTCCGCGTGCACGTATCCGATGAACGCCTGCGCCTCGATTCGAAGCGGCAGATGCCGCTTGTCGGCCGACACCCAGACGGTGGTTCCGCGCGCCTGGCTGCGCAGATTGCCGTCGCTCAGGTACCAGACGTCCGGCACGATTCGCCACGCGTCGAAGTCGCCGATCGCAAGATGGATTTTCTCCTTCTTCACGATGTCGAACGCGAATACGTAGCGTTGGGTGCCGCCGAACACGTCCAGCGCGTAGATCTTGCCGGGTGCCAGGTCCTGCGTGAGCGCCAGCATCGCGCCCGAAAGCGGCCCCCACGGATCGCTCGCGACGTACTCCTTGGTCTGCGTGCCCTTTTTGTTTTTCTTTTCCTGCAGGACCCGCTGCGCCGCCCGATCGAAGGTCACGGTATAGGTATTGAATCGCGCGTTCTCGTGCTGAATCAGATCGATCCCGTCGCTATGCAGTGAATCGTCGGCCATGTTCTCGCGCATGTAGTCGCGCATCTTGTAGAGCAGGTCCACCGCGGCATTGCTCTCGATCCAGATTTCCGCGATCCAACGCGAGGGATCTTTCTTCTTCTTGTGAAATTCGATGCGCGCCTCCGCCGCCGGAATAGCGGCCCACGACGCTTGGTAGACCAGCTGCTCGCCGTCGTGAAACGGCATCGGACCCGGCTTGTAGGGCGTCAGCTTCGCCTTGATCTCCTCCGGCAACGCCATCGGCGTGGGCTGCGGAGTCGGCGGATGCTTGCGTTTTCGCTTCCCGGTCGTCGCCGCCAGCGCGGGGTCGTCCGACGCGGATTGCGGGTAGACCCTCGATGAAGGGCTCACCACGACAACAAAAAGTGTGAGCAGGATAACGGCAGCGCACGCCGACGCTGGTCCGCGCCGGCCACAACACCGCGCCTGGCGAGTCGCCACGGCATCCCGCCCCGCTCGCAGGTACTTCCTTGCAATGCGTTTCATGATCGCCAATAATTTTGGACGATTCCGACGTTGAGCGATACGACGAGGTCCGGAAAATGATCAAGACCCGCAATTTGTTTGGCGCGCTCGCGCTTGGCGTCGTTCTTGGCCTGCCGAACCTCGCGCACGCGCAGTACGGGGGGCAGGGACTCGGCAGCGCGCTCAGCAACAACGCGCTGGCGCATCAGGGCCAAGTCCGCCCCGGCATCGACGATATGTCGGCGCGCGCGGCCAAGGAGACCCCGTTCAAGATCATCAAGGACGTCAAGCTCGGTCTGAAGGACGCCGACCCCAACGTGCGCGTCACCGAACTGATGAAGCTTCGTTACCTGCAGGATCCCGAGGTCAACGACATCCTGATCACCTCAATGTCGGACGTTGACGTGCGGGTGAAGATCAAGGCCATCGACATCCTCGGCGCGCGCGAAGCCAACGCCGCCGTGCCGCCGATGTCCTCGATGCTGTTCCTGCGCTCCACCGAACCGATCGTAAAACTGCACCTGGTCGCGGCGCTGGGCAGAATCGGCGACGCGCAAGGGGCGCTGCCGGTGATACAGTACTTGGCCGAAGATCCGGACGATCGCGGCCGCGGCACCGCGGTGTTCGCCCTGGGCGAGATCGGCAGCGACAAGTCGGTTCCCACTCTGAACAAGGTCATCGCACAGGATCAGAGCCAGATGGTGCGGCGGCTCGCCCAGGAAGCGCTGCAGAAAATCGACGGCGAGTTGCCGACCGAGCGCGTCAAGCAGGTCGCCGCGGATTCCGACAAGTCGGCGCAGCCGACCGATCAGAAGCTGAGCAAGCTGCGGGAATTCGATCAGAAGATGCAGGAGACCGAACGCTAGGTCACAATCCCACGCGTCGACGGGCGAGTGACTGCGATATGTGTTCCCTTGATTTTGTAGTGCCGTAGGTTCTATCACCAATCTGAAAAAACAGTTGCCAGAAAACTGCTAACTGAGAGAGTAGCCATGAAACTGGACAAACCACTCAGTAAACCCTTGGTTGATCTGGAATGGGCCCGGGTCTACGCCGACCGAATCGAGGACGAGCTCAAGCTCATCGCAGATTCGCTGACCGCGCTGAACGGCCACGTGATGAACCCCCAAATCGTGAAGGGCGCCGTCACGCTTCGCGCGCAGATGAAGCAGGCCAGCAAGCAGGTTGGCGTGATGAGAGAGATTTCGAGCCAGATCGAAAATCAGTGGAAGGATACGATCAAGCGGGCGCTGCGCCTGAGGCAGCTCGCGTCTGCCAAGCGAACTGCCGGCTCTAAACAGAGATCCGCTCGCGCTTAGCCGTCTCCTGAACCCTGGGGCGCACTTGACTCGTCGCTGCGCCTAGCCGCGAGCAATCCACTCGCCCGCCGTCACGCCGTCGCCGCACCATTTGCCGTCCGTCACCATCGCGACGCCGTTGATCATCACGTGCTCGATTCCCACCGGCTCGCGATTCGGGGCCGCCGAGTCCGCGCTGCATCCCACGGTCGCGGGATTGAACACCACCAGGTCGGCACCGTAGCCCGGCCGCACCAGCCCGCGACCCGCAAGGCGCATCCGCTCCGCCGCGAAGCCCGTCGCCTTGTGCACCGCATCCTCCAGCGAGAGCAGCTTCAGCTCGCGCACGTAGTGCCCGAGGATTCGCGGGTAGGTGCCGAAGCTGGCGGGATTCTGATGCCCCTGCGAGGTCAGAATCGTGTCCATCTCGAACAGGTTCAGCGGATGCTTCATCGCTTGGCGCAGCGCGTTCTCGTCGCCTTCATCGTCGCCGCTGTAGAGATGGATCAGCACGCGGGCGAGCGTGCCGCTCTCGCGCGCAACGGTCAGGTACGCGTCGATGGGGTCTAGCTTCAGCTCGTCGGCTATCTGGCCGAAGAACTTGCCCTCGAGATGCTTCAGCTCGGGCTTGACCGCCCACATCAACTGGATCGATTCGGCGATAAACGGCGCGAGCGGACGAAAGCTGTCGTGCAGCTTCGTCCAGCCATCGCTCGAATCCAGCAGCCGCTCGAGTCCGGTCTGCGCCCACGCCGGAAAAATCACCCGAATCGTCGTGTTGCCGCAGGTGTAGGGAAAGGTATCGAACGCGATATCGACGCCGGCCGCGCGATGACGCTCGATTTCCCCCAGCGTGTCGTCAACCGTTGACCAGGTGCGCCGCCCGACGAAAATCAGATGCGACACTTGCAGCGGCACGCCGGCCTCGCGCGCGCCCGTTGCCATTTCGCGGACGGCCAAGATGTTGTGCGGCGTCTGGCTGTCGAAGAACAGCGAGCGCACCGAGTACGCCCGCAGATGCGAGGTCAGCACTCCGCCCGCAGCCGCGGCGACCCGGCCGAGCGCCGCGAGCTCCGCCGGCTTTGCGATCATGCCGGGAAAATAGCCGAGTCCCGTCGAGAGTCCGACCGCACCGTCGGTCATCGCCTGTTCGACCATCGCCTGCATCGCGCGCAACTGCTCGGCCGACGGTTCGCCCGCGTCGGAGCCCATCACGCTGAGCCGGATACTGCCGTGGCCCGCGAGATGCGCCACGTTGAGCGCCAGCCCCTGCTTCGTAAGATATTCTCGAAACCCCGCGACGGTGTCCCACGCCCAGTCGAATTTGCGCTCGGCGCAGAGCCGCCCCGATTCGTCCAGCATCCGCTGTCGCGCGCGCATCACCGGCGCCGTCGAGAAGCCGCAGTTGCCGCCGACGAAGGTCGTCACGCCCTGCTGCACGAAGGGCTTCAGAATTTTTCCGTGATCCGGAATCGGCAGCACCCAATCGGAGTGCGAATGCAAGTCGATGAATCCCGGCGCCACGACCATGCCGGTCGCGTCGATCTCACGCGTCGCTGACGCCGCTTGCGCATCGCCGGGAGCAATCACGCCCGCAATCTTGCGATCCTTCACGGCGACGTCGGCGCGAAAGCGCGGCGCGCCCGAGCCGTCCACGACGGTGCCGTTCCTGACGATCAGGTCATATTCCATGAGCGCGATTATTCGCGCGCCGATGCATCTCGCGCAAACGCGAGGATGCGACCGATGCGCTGATTGGATGTGGGGCGCGAGCCCGCCGCCCCCGGCAGGGCCCGGCCCTGCCCCCGGGGAAGGAGTGGGAAAGAATAAAGACAGGATGCGGCCGCAACAGCCTGTTAGAAAAGTTTCTCGCGAAGAGTCTTCTCCCTCGCCCGCTCAGTTGTGGGAGAGGTCGCTGATAGCCGAGCATCGCGAAGCTATCGGCGGGTGAGGGTGCAGCGGCCCGGTCGTGCTCCTTCGTATCTTCGCGGCTAAAGTTCTACCAGGCCGCTGCGGCCGCATCTTTCTCCTACGTCGGGTGCAGGGGCTGGCCCCTGCCGGGGGCGCGGGGGCGCGAGCCCCGCATTTGATTTTGGATCTACGACTTGATGAGGTTCTCGGCGTTGGCGCTCGCACGCGGGCGGTTCGGGAACACCCGATCGATCTGCGCGTCGGCAAGCTGCAGATGCTTTTGCAGCACGGTGGCGAGCGGCTCGCGGAAGTCCGTTGTGACCGCAAGATCGCGCTCCTGGTACAGGTTCGCCGTCGAGAGTCCGGGCCACTTGCCGTAGATTTCTTTGCCGCGCACCGGCCCACCCATCAGCCACATCGCATTGCCGTGGCCGTGATCGGTGCCGCCATTTCCGTTCTCGTGCATCGTGCGGCCAAACTCAGAGATCACGACGATCACGGTGTCGTCGTAGCTCGGACCGAGCGCTTTCGTCAGGCCCGCGAGTCCTTCGCCGAGCGGCTTCAGATGCCCTGCGAGCTGTCCGTTGGCAGCGCCCTGGTTGACGTGCGTGTCCCAACCGCCGAGCGCCATGAAGGCGACTCGAATCGTCGGGTCGGCGGCGATCAAATGCGCGAGCCGATTGGTGTCGTCCGAAAATCCCTGCGGCGAAGGCGCGCCCGCGTTGGCCTCGGTCATGTCCTGCGTAAGTTCCGTCATCAGGCGTGCGCGCGCGGCGCGGCCCTGCCTATATGCGCGGCTGATCGAATCGTCTCCGACATAGAGGCGGTCGAACGCCGCTTCGATTATCGGACGGTCCATCGGCATCGGCCCCGCCGCCGCGCGCCC
>DASQHV010000372.1:0-2936 GCA_035631915.1 Candidatus Acidiferrales bacterium
CGCAGCCTGGCGCAACTGCGCGGCGCGGCATTGGCGATGAAGTCGGGCGGCGTCGGCTACTATCCGCGGACCGGATTCGTGCACGTCGACACCGGCCGCGTGCGATGGTGGTAGCGGTCTATTTCGTCGCGACTGCGACCAACCGATCTGCGCGATGATCGTACGGCGCTCCGCCCAGGCTGCCGAATAGTTCCACTTCCCGAAAACCCGCGTCCTTCAGCACCGCCGTCAACTCGGCGCCGGAGTAGGGCCGATGCGTGAACGTCAGCTCGGTGCGCCGCGCGTTGTCGATAATCGTCCACTGGGTCTCCAGCCAGTCCCATCCGCTGCGCAACTTGTGCTCCTGGAGCCAGATCGCGCCGTTGGACAGCCGCTCCCATGAGCGCGGTTGGAAGATTCGCGCCAGCACCTCCTTGCCCATCATCTCGATCACGAGCCGCGCGTTCGGCTTTAGCGCCTCGTGCAGGTTGCGCGCGACGAGCAGATCTTCCGCCGGATCCTCGAAGTAGCCGAACGAAGTGACGCAATTGATCGCGCCGTCGAAGGCGCCCGCTCTCCTGAACGCGCGCATGTCTTCGAGCACCCACTCGACGTTCAGGCCGATGCTCGCGGCCGTCTGTCGTGCGCGCTCCAGCAGTGGGCGTGTGCGATCGACGCCGGTCACCACGAATCCGCGACGCGCCAACTCGACACTGTGACGGCCGACGCCGCAGCAGAGATCCAGGACGTGGCTGCCAGGCGCGACCCGCAGCAGTTTGAGCAACTCGTCGCACTGCGCGGACGAGCCGGCGATTCGTTCGGGCGTGAAGAAGAACGGCGCGAAGGCTTCCCAGAATTCGTCGTCTTCGTACCAATCGGTCATTGGTTTGCCTTGCCGGAAACGGACGAGGGCGGCATCGCGCCGCCCCCGTTGACTCTTATCTTGGTTCACCCCGTCGTGGGGCGTGCGGCTACAAAGTTCGTTTCAGAAAATCCAGCATCTTCGCCAATCCGTCGCGTCCGCCCGCGAGCACGTCCATCTGGAGAAAGCCGTGCGGCATGTCCTCGTAGATTTGAAGCTCGTGCCGGATGTCCGCGCGCTTCAACGCCTCTGCCAGATTTTTCGATTCGGGCAGCAACTCGTCGGCGGTGCCGCAGATGACGAAGCTCGGCGGCAGCGCCCCCGCCTTCACCGCTTTCAGCGGACTGATGCGCGGATCGTCGAGGAGGCCCGGGTAGCCCGCGCCCGCATAGGCTTTGGCCATCCCCTCAATTGCAGTCGGGAGTGCCGAGCGCTTGATCACCGCCGGAAAATCGAACACGCCGTAGATCAGGAGCGCGGCCTTGGGCTTGGGGCCGGAATATTTTTCCGCCGCGAGCGAGGTGACCGTGGCGGCGGTCAGATTGCCGCCTGCGGAATCGCCGCCGACCGCCATCCGCGACGCGTCGCCGTTGTAGCGCTTCGCGTTGTCACCCGCCCACTTCACCGCATAGACGCAGTCATCGAGCGGTGCGGGAAACGGATTCTCCGGCGCGAGCCGGTAGTCGACGTTGATCGTCAGGTAACCTGCCGCGGCGAATTGCATGCCGAGCTTGCGATGCGTCTTCGGGCTGCCCGCGACCCATCCGCCGCCGTGCAGATACACGACCACCGGATGCGGCCCGTTGCCCTTCGGCACCGCGACGTCCGCGGTGAGGCCGGGCCGAAGCTGGACACTCTCGTGGAAGGCGCCGACTTCGGGCAGGTTCTGATTCATCATGGGCGCGAACGTTTCCAGGGCCGCGCGCAGTCCGAGCGGGTCGGTCGGGAGCGGCGTCGCGGCGATCGCGTCGAGAAACTGGCGTTCTTGATCTGTGAGCATGATGGCCTCCAGCGCAAATTTCGGAGTTACCGATGAGGTGTACTGCGCTGGCCGCGCAAAGATCAAGGCAGCCAGCTTCATGCAGTCAGCATTCGATTCAGACTGGAAGATGGCGCCGTCCCGGGCGCCGACGCGAATGCTTCCGAGCGGGAGCTGGTCGAATCTTGAGTTGAATCCGACCCCCTAGGGCGGCGGTTGTTCGCGCGACGGTGGCCAGCGTCAGATTTTTTGCGCTGCCCGCTTCCAGGCGGGCGACGAGCGGCTGCGTGACGCCCATCCAACGGGCGAGCGTCGCCTGTGAGATGCCGCGTTTGCGCCGCAACTCGATGAGCTGGTCCTCGATCATCATCTGGTCGACGAGGGCCGCGATTTCGCTTTCATCTATCCCGCGCCGTTCCGTCTCGCGATCCAGCCAATCCATGAAATTGCTCTTTGCCATCGCCTATCGCTCCATTTCATCGTTCAGGGCCCGGACCCGCGCGAGCACGTTGGGCGGAATGTCATCGCGCTTCTTCACCATACCGTCGAGCAGCACGATCCTTTGTCCCGACCGGAAGGTAAAGAAAATGCGCACCTGCTTGCCGCGCAATTCGAAAAGGCCGCCGCCCAGCGGTTTTGATCGAGGCGGCTTGAGCCGGTTGCCGCGCTCGGCGAGCAGGTCGATCAAGGCGCGGGCCTCTTTGAACGCGCGGTCATCCTTAAGGGCGCGAATGAAGTCGCGCACGCGCGTTCCATGCTCCTCAACCCGCCAGGCCGCCACTTCGGTGACAATAACATTGATGTTATAGAGCGGTCAAATGCTCACAAGCACGCAGCGCCTCGAACCGGTCATGATCATCGGACGTTCGATGAGCATGCCGAGCTGGTGGGTTGGTGCGTATTCAGCGCGCACGACACCGCGCACGAATGCGAAGGAGCGAAGTCTCTGGATCGCGAAGCGCACAAGCAGACCGGGATCCGATGAGCGCTGCGCTGGACTCGGCGCAGTGTATCGCGACCAACGAAGCCAGTCTCACGGGAAATGAGAGTTACTCCGCGGCACGCCGACAAAGTATCGCGGGGCTCGTCGCAACTAGCCGGCGCAGCCGGAGCTTC
>DASQHV010000373.1:0-2859 GCA_035631915.1 Candidatus Acidiferrales bacterium
TCGACGCCCGGCGGCAGCGTGCTCTTGATTGCTTCGTAGCGCGCCCGGATCCGGTCGACCACCTCGATCGTGTTCTCGCCCGATTGTTTGCGCACCACCAGCGAGACCGCGTTCTTGTTGTCCCAGCGCGACAGCGACCGCGGCTCCTTGACAGAGTCCTCGACTTTCGCGACGTCGCCGACCGTGACCGGCCGCCCCTCGACCTCGCTCACGATCACCTTGGCGAAGTCCGGCACTTCGGTGATTCGGCCGAGCGTGCGCAGCATCTCCTCCGACATCCCCTGCTTCAGCCGCCCGCCCGGGAACTCGACGTTCTGCCGTTCCAGCGCGACTCCCACCTGCTGAATCGTCACTCCGGTCGCGTGCAGCTTGTCCGCGTCGACCGCGACGTGGACCTCGCGCTCGCGCCCGCCGACGATATCGATCGAGCCGACGCCGTCGACCGACTCCATCGGCTCCTTGAGCCGGCGCCGCGCCAGCTCGGTCAGCTCTTTCAGGCTCTGGTAGCCGGTGACCGTGATTGTGACGATCGGCACCGCGCCGACGTCGAACTTCTGCACCAGCGGCGGCTTGGTCCCCTCCGGCAGCTTGTCGAGCACGGTCGAGATCTTGTCGCGCACGTCCTGCACGCCCGCGTCAAGATCGCGCTCGAGCTTGAACTGCACGATTATTCGCGACACGCCCTCGAGCGTGCTCGAGCGCATCTCGTCGATTCCGCTGACCGTGTTGACCGCTTCCTCCAGCGGCTTGGTCACCCGCGCTTCGGTCTCTTCCGGCGCCGCGCCCGGCAGAAACGTCGTCACCATCACCGTCGGCACGTCCACCTTGGGAAACAGATCGACGCCCAGGCGCATGTAGGAAAACCAGCCGAGCACCACCAGCACGCCGACGAACATCGTCGCGAACACCGGGCGTCTTACGCAGAGGTCCGCGAGTATCACGACTGCTCCTTCGCGTTCACCACGGTGCCGTCGGCCAGCCGGTCAACGTCGCTCACCGCGACCCGGTCGCCTTCCTTGAGGCCCGCCGTTATCTCGATTTGATCGCCTACCGCGCTGCCGGTCGTCACTTCGCGCGCGCGCACGGTCCCGTTCTCGACCACGAACACCCGCGCGACGCCCGCGTAACGCAGCACCGCCGCAACCGGCACGAACAGCGCGCGGTCGCGCCCAAGGTCCATCGTCACGTGAGCGAAAAACCCGGGCTTAAGCTCGCCCGCAGGATTGGCCACCTCGGCCTCAATCAGCAGCGTGCGGCTCGCGTCGTCCAGCGCCGGCGCGATTCGCGTGATCGTGCCCGTGTATTGCGCGCCCGGCTTCGCGTCGATCCCCAGCTTCACCGTCATCCCGACCTTCGCCAACGGCACGAAGCGCTCCGGCATCGGGCAGCGCAGCTTGATCGGGTCGGTCGCGATCAATTCGTAGATTTGTTTTCCGGGCGACACGTATTCGCCGAGCGAGACCATCCGCTTCTGCACCGCGCCCGTGAACGGCGCTTTGATCGTCGTGTCGCCGAGCTTCTTGCGCGCCATCGCCAACATTTTTTCTGCCGACTCGGCGTCGGCTTCGTCGACATGCTCCTGCGCCGCCAGTTGATCGAACTGCTCAGCGGAAATCGTGCCCTCGGCCTTCAGCGCCTGCGCACGCGCAAACTTGGCGCGCGAGTTGTTCAGCTTGGCCCGCGCCTGATCGAGCGCCGCCTGCGCGCTCTCGACCTTGAGCTGATATTCGCGCGGATTGATCGTCATCATCGACTGGCCCGCGACGACCTTGTCGCCAAAGTCCGCCGTTACCGCCACCACCGCGCCCTCGACCTCCGCCGACATCACCGCATGCTCCCGCGGAAACAGCGCGCCCTGCATCTCGGCGGTCCGGTCCAGGCTCTGCTGACGGGCCGCCGCCACCGCGATCGAAATCGCGCCGGGCGCACCGCCGCCCTTGTCCTTCTCGACTTCGGCGGCGGCCGGCTGATGGCATCCCGCGAGCGCGCCTGCGCCGGCTCCCAGAGCCAATCCCAGCGCGAGCGCCGGCCCGGCGAGACGCTTCTTGCAATTCATCAAGCGCATGGAACCGCCTGGATACCCCTCAAAAACAACTCCGCGACCGCTTCGGCATCCGACTCGAGCGGACTCGACGTCAGCATCCAGAGTCGCCGCCGCAGCGAGCCCGTGATCATTTCGCTCAACATGAAGGCGGCGAAGCGCGCCTCGATCGGTCGAATCGCGCGCGCATCGATCGCGCTCTGCAGCACCGACGTCGTGAAATCCAGAAACCCGGTATAGACCCGCATAAACTCGCGGCCGGCCTCCGATTCAAGTTCAATATCCAGCGAGTTGCCGATAATCAGCGTCTTCAAAAAATCCTGGTTCGAGGCCTGGATTCGGTATTGATTCAAAATCAGGTTACGGATTCGTTCGACCGGCGCCTTGGCCGGGTCGTCCGAGCGAATCGTCTCCGCCACCAACTCGCGCAGTCCCTCGAGCACCGCCGAATGAACCAGGTCGTCCTTGCCCTTGGGGAAGTAGAGGTAGATCGTGCCCTTGGCGATCTTCGCCTCCTCGGCGACCCGATCGATCGTCGTGCCCTGCATCCCGTGCCGCGCCATCACGCTGCGCGCCGCCTCCAGGATCTCGCGGACCCGAAATTCCTTGATTACCTCTTCCTTGGTCACTGTCCCGGCCATTCTGATTTGGTCGTCTAGTCCAGAAAACTGTACGTTCAGTCAATTGAACGTACAGTCAGTCTGCCCCCGGCGGCACCCGCGAGTCAAGCGGGCAAAATGAGGGAGAATTTGGATCCGGGGCTGCGCGCCCCGCTACCCGCGGCAGGGGCCAGCCCCTGCACCCGAGGCAGGAAAAAA
>DASQHV010000374.1:0-6384 GCA_035631915.1 Candidatus Acidiferrales bacterium
TGAGCTCGCGCCTGCGCGACCTGGTTCGCGACGGAATCCTCGAGCGCGCGCGCAGCGAAGGCGCGCCCGGCCGCGTCGAGTACCGGCTCACCAAGAAGGGCTACGACCTGTATCCCGTGATGGCGGCGATGATGCGATGGGGCGACACCTGGCTCTGCGACGAGGCGGGTCCGCCGATGACGCTGATCCATCGCGCGTGCGGCGCGAAAACCTCTGCCGAACTGGTTTGCTCGCATTGCGGCGAGCGGCTCGGCGCGCGCGAGGTCGTCGCCATTCCGAGCCGTCCCGCACCGCATCATGCGCGCGTCCCCGAGCGCGCCGCCCGCAAGCGCGCATCGCACTGATCTTTTTCGGCGCCGTCTGGCGCGCCGCGCACCGTCCGCGCACAATAGCTGTTCAACATGATTGAACTGGTGATGTTCGACGCGGACGGCGTCCTGTTCGATTCAGCGGAATCGAACGTCGCTTACTACAACTGGATCTTTGCCCAGCTCGGCGAGCCGCCGCTCGACCCGCTCGAGGAGGTCAACGCGATTTCATACGCCGCGAGCGACGTCTTCAACGCGCGGGCGCGCGGCGACCGGGCCGTGCTGGATCGAATCCATCAAGTCGTCCGCAACATGGATCAGACGCCGTTTCTGCGGATGCTGCGGCCGCACGTCGAGTTGCGCCCCTTCATGCTCGAGTTGAAGCGCCGTCACAAACTTGCACTCGCGACCAATCGCTCGGCGACGGTGCCGTTCCTTATCGAGCATCTGGGCCTCGGCGGAGTGTTTGACGCGGTTGCGAGCGCGCTCGACAAGGTGCGGCCCAAGCCTGCGCCGGACATCCTGAACCTGTGCCTGGAACGCGCCGCCGTCAGCGCACCGCGCGCGGTTTACGTCGGCGACAGCCGCATCGATCGCGAGGCCGCGCTAAGCGCCGGCACCCACTTCATTGGCGTCGGCAATCGCGTCGAGCACGAGCGCCGCATCGAAAACATCGCGGAACTGCCGCGAACTCTCGAGCGTTTGATCGAATCGCTCGGCTAAACCTTTCGAGCCATAGTTCCGGTTTCGCCCGCGACCGACGTCCCTGAGAAAAAATCGGGATTCGCCTTCAGATGCAGTTGAGCCGGGTACGTGAACACGAAGTCGCGGTAGTCGGCGTCGCTCAAAATCCCCTGGTCCACCAGCCGATGGCTCTCCAGCAGCACGGTCGAAATGTCGGGCACGTCCCAATGCCCGATGTCGGATGAAAATATCGGCTGCAGCCGCGTCCGCATCGGATTCGCCCGCGCGTCGAGCGCCCGGTAGACGCTGGGATCATCAGCCTCGCAGCCGAAGTAGAAGTTGCTGAAGATTCGCGCGAAGTCGCGCTCCTCGCGGACTCCCGTGAGACGCCACTCGTCGCGATCCGCCGCGCGATTGTGCCGCTCGATTCCCTCGTCGTACGCGCGTTCCGCCCGCGCCATCGACTTGTTCACGAAGCTGGGGCCGCCGTACTCGCTGAGCAGCTGGTTTAATCGCGCCCGATCGAGCAGCGACGGATCGTAGTGCTTCAGACCCTCGAGGTTGCGCTTCTCCCAATGCTCCTCCAGCGAATGCAGCAGGTCGCACGCCCAGCCGGCGCCGCACTCCAGGAATCCGAACGCCAGCGCGGGAAAACGGGCCGGCACTCCGCCCATCACCAGCGCCCGGCACAACTCGCCCTGCTGATAAGCGTGACCGCCGATATGATTGAACATGTAGTTCGTCGGCGAGCGGCGTCCGAGTGGCAGATAGCGCAGCCCAACGCCGCCGTGCGAAGTGACGGCGATCTTCAGGTCGACGAACTTCTGCCAAACCGGGTCGTAGTCGTAAAAGCTGTCGAGACCGTAGCAATCGAAAAATGAAGCGTAAGGGAACGCTCCCGGATGCTCGCGTTCGAGCGCGGGGATCGGCCGCGCGACGCCCGGCGGAATCATCGCGACTTTGAGCCCCAATGCCGCCGCGTGCTCCAGTTCCGCGAGCGCCTCGTCCGGCGTGTGCATCGGGATCGCCGCGGCCGGCGCGATTCGATCGCGCAAGTCGGCGCAGACCTCGGCGTTCATCGTGTTCAACGCCCGGCACGCAGCGCGCCGCACGTCGGCGTCGTGAATCGTCGGCAGCGCCAGTCCGAGCGTCGGATACAGAATCGAAAAATCCACGCCCAGGTCGTCCATCCGCGAGTACAACAGCCGCGGCGCCATCGCCGTCGCCAGGTCGTAAGCGTCGTTCACCACTCCCCACCACGCACCGCGCATGTCGCCCGCCTCGCGATCGCCGCGCGAGCCCGTGGGATGCGCGCGCAGCTCGTGATTGTAGGCCGCGAGCATCTCCGCGCCGCCGGTTTTCACCAGGTACTCGTTGAACAGCGGCGCGGGCTCGACCAGATGGCCGTCGGCGTCGATTACGGGATGTCCAAGTTTGGCGCGTAACGCGCGCACTCGGCGGCTCTTCTCGTTGTCCATGAAGTTCTCCCCGTCGCTGGACGACGAACGACCGCTAACCTGCTGAGAGCGAAGGTGTCAAGCGCACGCCCGCAGCAGCGCCCGCGCGGGCGCTGCCGAAGCGTTGTCGGAACCGAAGCGGTGGGCAGTTAGTGCGAGTGGCCGTGGCCGCGGGTCGTGGGATCCGGATGATGCCCCGCGTGCGGCGCGTTGATCGGATGCGTCGGCGAACCATTGCGCGCGGCAATCGTCTGCGCACAGCGATAGTGCAGCGCCGGCTCACCGGTGATCTTCGTTCCGAATCCGAACCGAACTCCACAATGCCCGCAGCGCTGCTCGGCAAGCTGGCGCAAGGCATGGCACTTGGCGTGATCGCAGGAACCGCGGCAGGGTCCGTCAGGCGCTCCGGGAGTGGCTATAACCCTAATCTCAAGGCTCATCGCGACTAATCCTCCTCCGCCGCCAATTTGGACTCAGCGGGAAACTCTCGCTCCGTCTTCGGAAACCAAACCGTCTTTAACATCTTGTAGCATTATCGCGACGTACTGAAAGAATAGCGCTCCCTACAAGCTGTTATAACAATCCTTGTTATGATTATTTAGCTTTAGTGACTGTACTACGCGCGTACGCGATATGCAAACAGCTTCTTTCGTGCTTGGTTCGATGATTTTAGACCACAATACGTCGATTCGATGTGCATTAGCGACAATTCAGGACGAGAAAATCGACACTCTCAGCCATTTTTTCAAAGCGCCTTTTGGGCGGTCAGCAACGCACCCGACCGCATTTGAAATGCCTGAAACCGAGACGGTTGAGTGCCGAGTGATCAAAATGAGAGCGCCGCCGGCATGCGCAGTCCCGACGGCGCTCCGTGTCGATCAGTCTTACGCAAACGCGGGCATCACTTCCTTCGCAAACATCTCAATCGTCGGCGGCGGCGCGAAGTCGCTGAAGAAAATCGTGAAGGTGG
This sequence comes from Candidatus Acidiferrales bacterium, assembly GCA_035631915.1. Taxonomy (GTDB): domain Bacteria; phylum Desulfobacterota; class Binatia; order Binatales; family Binataceae; genus Binatus. The sequence continues at coordinate 3,420 of DASQHV010000374.1, forward strand.
TTATGCCCATCGCCACGCGCTTCTTGAGTTGCTCGACGAGCTGCTTCGGCGTGCCCTTGATTCCGGTGCTGACGAACGGCTGCAGCATCTGCGCCATCTTCCACTTCTGCTCGACCTCGGCGTCGTCCTTGCCGATGCACACCAGCAACTGTTCCGACACGTCGATCGTGTTCACGTCGCGTCCCACCGTCTTGCAATGTTGCTTGAGCACGTTGAACTTGTGTTCGAAATTTTCGTAGCCCGCCGGGCAGTTCCAGCGGTCCGCGAAGCGCGCCACCAGCTTCAGCATAACCTTCTCGCCGCTGCCGCCAATCGTGATCGGCGGATGCGGTTGCTGCACCGGCTTCGGATTACAGTACGCATCCTGCACCGAGTAGTGCCGCCCTTTGAACGTCGCGCGCTTCTCCGTGAACATCGCCTTGATGATGTGCAGGCCTTCCTCGAACATCTTCAGCCGCACCGGCATCGGCGGGAACTCGTAGCCGTAGGCCTTGTACTCTTCGTCCATCCAGCCCGCGCCGTAACCGATTTCCAGGCGGCCGTTGCTGATGTGATCGATCGTCGCCAGCGTCTTCGCCAGTAGCGCCGGGTTGCGGTACGAATTGCACATCACCAGGGTGCCGATGCGGATTTTCTCGGTGCGGGCCGCGAGCCCCGCCATCAGCGTGAGGCACTCGTGATGCGGCAAATCGGGCATCCCGCGCGTCCACATATGATCGACCAGCCAAATCGAGTGGTAGCCGAGCGTCTCGCATCGATGCGCGCGGTCCTCGAGCTGATGCCACGTCGAGCCGGCCTGCGGGGAAAACAGCGCGAACTGGATTTTCTTGCTCATTCAAATGCTCCCGTGCGGACTTGGAATTTGTCTCGAACTTGTTTCGCACGCCGGACGCGGAAGGGTCAACCGTCAACCGCCAGCGGTCGCCGCGCGCTCTTGTGCGGCGGCTTCCAATTGTGGAGAGAATGACCGCCATGAAGATTCGACCGCGCGCTTCGCTGCACATGTTGGCGACTCTGTTCGTCGCCTTCGCACTGTTCGCGTCCGCTTCCCGCGCCGACGAGTTCGCCGCTACCGGCTCCGCGCGCGAGCTCAAGGGCGCTCCCGGCATTTTCGAATCGACCTACTCCGCGACGGTCGGCAAGTCGCCATTCGACAAGATCGCGCTTCATCGGCTGGTTAAGGGCGCGCCGCCACCGGCGCATCCCAAGACGGTGGTGTTGTATCTGCCCGGCACCAACATGAACGGTACGGTCGCGCTTGAGAATCCGCGCTACTCGTTCCAGGTCTACCTCGCGGAACACGGCGTTGACGTGTGGGCGCTGGACTATCGCACGCACTTCATTCCGTCCGCGACGCCCGAGACCGAGCTCTCGGAGCTCGCGACCTGGACCAATGATCTTTTTGAAGCAGACATCGACGCGGCCGCGAAGTTCGTGCGCGCGACCACCGGCCACGACAAGCTGTTCGTCGCAGGCTTCAGCCGCGGCGTCGAGTTCGCGTACCTGTACGCCGCCATGCATCCCGAGCGCGTCGCCGGAATTATCGCGCTCGACGGCTTCATTCCGCTCCAGGCGATGAAACCGGTGAAGCAGTTGCCGGCCGGCAAGTACGCCGACGACGTCGCACCCGGCAAAAATCTGACCTTCGACAAGCGCAAAGTCTTGATGCAGATGGTCATCGACAATCCCGACCAGCCGGCGCCGATTCCAAAGTACAAGACCGCGCGCGAAAACCTGGAGCACGTTGTGCACGACGCCGGCGGATTTTTCGGCGGCAAGGGCGGTCTCGCGAATCCGCAGGGAGGCTTTTCGGACGCGACGGTGCTGGCGCCGCTGCTGATTTCCTACGACCGCTGGTGGCCGAGCGTGCAGGACGGCGAGAATCCCTTCACGCCCGCACTGCTCGACGCGCTCGCCCATTCGAAGATTCCCGTGATCGCGTTCGCGAGCACCAACTTCGGACCGCAGTGGCCCCCGATGGTCGAGCAGGCGGCCAAGTCCACCGGCGCGGCGACTTCGTCATTCAAAAAATTCGACGGCTGGGGACATCTCGACGTTTTGGCGGGCACCAAATCGGAGAGCGAAGTGTTTGCGCCGACGGTCGAGTGGCTCAAGCAGCATCAGAAGTAGGCGGGAACTGCGGCGCATTCGGCCGCGCGGGTGGCGGACGATGCGCCGGAAGGATCATCACCGCAGTGAGCGCCCATGCGCCCAGCGCGACGCCGGCTATCGCCCATCGCGTTGTCGAGCGGCCGCGGCGCGCCGCGACGATGGCCGTCAACGGCGCCAGTGACAGGTCCACGATGATCGACGTCGCAATCAGGTTCGCCGCCGGCCCCGCGTATCCCGCCAATGCGAAGCCGGAGGTGATGCTCAGCAGGTTTGCCAGAATCGTCATCGGGTTGCGCGGCCGCGTCCTCTATATATAGTTGAAACTGATGGCGCGCCGCGACGACGACAACCTGATGGGCAAGCTCCGGCAGATGAGCGAAGAGGGCATCGCCAGCTTCGTCAATGAGATGATGTCGAACGAGCGGATGCGCAACAGCCTCGGCCGCGCCGGCGAGCGATTCATGTCCAACAAGCAGTCGTTCGATCGCAACGTCGAGCAGGTGCTGGACTTCGTCAACATCCCCTCCAAGCGCGACGTTCGCGACCTGAAGACGCGGCTCGATCACCTGAGCTCGCAGCTGCTCAACTTGAGCCTGAAGCTCGATCGCATTCTCGATTCGGGCGCGCCCACAAAACCGTCTCCGCGCAAGATTCGGAAGCCTCGCTAGCCGCGCGCGTCCGCCCGCCGGATGCTCGCGCCGATTTCAGCCAGATCCGCGATAGTCCGTGGCTCGCGGCCCAAGTCCGGCGTCACCATCAGTGCTGCACCGCCGGGGATCGACTCGCGCAGCGCGCGAATCGAAATATTCTCGCGCGACTTGAGCGCGACGTAGTCCGCGAGATTGCGCTTCAA
>DASQHV010000375.1:0-3927 GCA_035631915.1 Candidatus Acidiferrales bacterium
GATGACCTTCCTGAAGATGGACAAGACCTTCGATCCGCTCCGTTCCGAGCCGCGCTTCATCGCGCTGCTGAAGAAGCTGAATTTCGAAAAGTGATCGACGTGTCGCTTGCGACGCGCCGAGCTCAGGGCGGCGGGCCGCCCCCCACCGACGAATCGTAACCAGCCGGCGCCGCGGCCCCGACCTCGACGCCTTTGCGAACGCGCACATCGGCGGTCGAGCGGACCCGCACCTCGACGCGCAGTTTGCGGTATCCGCCCGCGCTCGGATCCGGCGCCAGGAATCCCACCGTGTACTGCTCGCGCAGTTCCAGGCTGATGTTCTCGCACGCCTTGCGCAGCAGCTCGCCGTCGCCGGCCTGCGCGATGATATAAGTCTTGGCGCCGGTCTTGGTCGAAAGTTGGTGCAGCGTCTCGGCATCCACCCAGTCGTCGTCGCCGCCGAACGTCGCCGCAAAGGGACCGATCGCAAACGTTGCGCCGCCACCGCCCGGATGCGGATTACCGATTCCGATCGAATACACCAGCACGCCCATCCGGCGCGCCTGCCGCACGACGTCGTCAACCGTCGCGGCGCTGGCGTCGTCGACGCCGTCGGTGATCACGAGCAGCGCCTTCTTGTCGTAGCGGCCGCGCTGAACGGTGTTGAGGCCCTGCATGATGACGTCGAACAGCGCGGTCTGCCCGCTCGCGCGCAGCAGCGTGAGCTTGCGCAGGACCGTGTCATGATTGGTGGTGAACGCCTGCAGCAGGAACGGACGCGCCGAAAACGCGTAGAGAAAAATGTCGTCGCGATCGTTGAGCTCGTGCACGAAGCTCGCGATCGCCGCGCGCGCCTGCGGAATCTTCATCACCATGCTGCCCGAGGTGTCGACCACGATGCCGACCGAGACCGGCGTGTTCAGGTCCTGGCGGAAAAACTGGATCGGGCGCTGCTGCCCGTCGAGGTAAAGCTTGAAGTCCTGCTTCTGCAAACCGGTCACGTAGGTGCCGTTGGGATCGGTCACGGTCACCGTGACCTGTTCGTAGCCGGGCTGCGTGCGCAACTCCTGAGTCGGCAGCACGAGTTCCTGCGAGCCCTGCGGAATCTGCGGCGGAATGTTGAGCGAGTCGCCGCCCTGCTTGGCCGGCATCGACGGCAGCTCGAGGGTGGAGGTCGCTTTGCCCTGGACGCCGGGCATCACGATCGGCGGCGGCTTCGCGGCACCCTGCTGAGCACGGGCGGGCACGCTCCCGCTCGCGAGGACGGCAAGCGCAATCGCCATCGCGAAAACTGCGAAGCCCCTGCTCAAACCGCCGCCCAAATTGGTCGTCATCGAAGCGAGAATCCTGCGCCGAATCGGCGCTCGCGTGAAATCAATGATCCCATTTTGCTTCGGGTTTGAGCAAGTCAGTCTCTTTTTTTCCGTGCATGATCACCGGAATGTGCAATCGCCGCGCGCCCCACGCCATTATGACGAATTCGCCTTCGCGATGTTTCAGGCCTTCGGGGTTAACGAACGTTCATGCCGATGCAGTTCGCGTTTGAGTCTGCAATTCCTCAAGCTTAGGATCGACGCCTGACCTGCCAGATACGCAAGGCAAACAATGAGCGAACCGAAATACCCAAACGCCGAGGCCTCAGTCACGCTGGTGATGGACGCCGGAGGGCTGGTCGTCGAATGGTCGGCGGCGGCCGAGCAGCTCTTCGGATGGCCGCGCGCCGAGGCAGTCGGGCGCCGCTTGTCCGAGCTGATCATACCGGCGCGTCATCGCGCGGCGCACGAAGCTGGGCTGAAGCAGTTTCTGGCAGGAGGACCCGGCGCGCTGCTGAATCGCGCGATCAAAATCTCGGCGATCGATCGCGGCAGCCGGGAGTTCGAGATTGAGGTTCGGATCACGGCGAAGAAAACGAGCGACGGCTACCAGTTCGCGACTTCGGCGCGGCGGCTCGACGTATCTTGAACGATCGTTCAAGCGCGGATTTCTTGTCTCTGGCTCTGCTTTCGTCGTAACCTCGCCTTTCAATCGTGCCCGAGCACTCTGCGGCACAGGCCAGGAGCAATCATGAAGTTTGGAATCTTTCTCGCCCCGTTCCATCGCGTCGGCGAAAACCCGACGCTCTGCTTCGAACGCGACATGCAGCTAATCGAATGGCTCGACGCGCTCGGCTACGAAGAGGCGTTCATCGGCGAGCATCACTCGTCGGGATGGGAAATTATTTCGTCGCCCGAAATTTTCATGGCGGTCGCCGCGGCGCGCACCAAAAGAATCCGGCTCGGGTCCGGCGTCGTGAGCATCCCGTACCATCATCCGTTCAACGTCGCCAACCGCTTCGCGCTGCTGGACCATCTGACGCACGGCCGCGTGATGCTGGGGTGCGGCCCGGGCGCATTGGCGGCCGACGCGCACATGATGGGAATCGACACCACCACGCAGCGCAACCGGATGATCGAGGGCGTGCAGGCGATCGTCCGGTTGTTCACCGAGGAGGGGCACATCTCGATCGACGGCTCGTACTTCAAGCTGGTCGACGCGCACCTGCAGGTGAAGCCGTTCCAGCAGCCGCATCTGCCGATCTTCGTCGCGAGCACGGTATCGCCGTCGGGGATGCTCGCGGCGGGAAAGCTCGGCTGCGGCGTACTGTCGGTGGCGTCGTACGCGTTGGGCGGGCTGGACGACTTGATGAAGCGCTGGGCGATAGCGGAAGAGACCGCGGCGGAAAACGGCAAAACCGTCGAACGCGAGAACTGGCGGCTGGTATTCCCGATTCACCTGGCGGAATCGCGCGAGCAGGCGATGGCGGAAATTCGCGACGGCGCGAACCGCTGGATTCACGAATACTTCATCGACACGCTGGGCACGCGCTTGCAGTTCGAGGAGTATCCGAATCAGCCGGTCGAGGAGATGACGATCGACCGCATGATCGGACGCGGCGGTGCGATCGTCGGAACGCCGGACGACGCGATCGCGCAGATCAAGGCGTTGCAGCAGGCGACCGGCGGCTTCGGCGGGATGCTCGGGCTGGCGCACGAATGGGCGCCGCGCGAACAAACCCTGCGATCTTACGAGTTGTGGGCGCGCTACGTTGCGCCGCAGTTCCAGGGGCCCGTCGCCGCGCAGGTGAAATTTTCCAACGACTGGGCGCGCGAGAATCGCGACCTGATGTTCGGCAAGGCAGTGGCCGGAATCGTCACCGCGATGCAGGAATACGCGCAGCAGAAGGTCGAGAAAGGCGAGTCCGCGCCCGAGATTACGACGCAGCCGCTGACTCGCGTGCGTCCGTAAACGATGGTTCGATACCTGGCAGCCTGGGAGTGCATCGATGGATCCACATGCCGAGATTTGCCGCGCGATCGACAACTACCGCGAGAAGATCGTCGCGGTCAGCCACGAAATCCACGAGCATCCCGAGCTGAAGTTCGAGGAGCATTTCGCGGCCGACGCGTTGACGCGCGCCGCCGCTGAACTGGGTTTGCAAGTCGAGCGCGGAGTCGGCGGCCTGGCGACCGCGTTTCGCAGCGAGTTCGGCGGCGACGGACCTGCCGTCGCGATCCTGGCTGAGTACGACGCGCTGCCCAACGGACATTCGTGCGGCCACAATCTCATCGCGGGCGCCGCTCTCAGCGCCGTCGCGGGCTTGAAGAGCATCGCGGGGACGCTGCCGGGCCGAATCGTTTTGCTCGGCACCCCGGCAGAAGAAGGCGGCGGCGGAAAAATAATTCTGATCGACAAAGGCGCGCTCAAGGGCGTCGACGCCGCGATGATGGCGCATCCGACCGATGCCGAGTTCTCGACGATGCCGGCGCTCGCCACCCAGCACCTCAAGCTCACGTTCCACGGGCACGGCGCGCACGCGGCGCTGGCGCCGTGGGATGGATCGAGCGCGCTCTCGGCGATAATCCAGACCTTCCAGAGCGTCGATGCGATGCGGCTGCATCTGCGCGACGG
>DASQHV010000376.1:0-3273 GCA_035631915.1 Candidatus Acidiferrales bacterium
TGGTGATGGACGGCGGAACCTTCTTCATCGCGGTCGGCGTCGGACTCGTGGCGGCCGCGTGGAATCCGCGTCGCCATGCGATCGCAGTCGTGGTCGCCGCAATCGCCGGCGTCATGCACTCGATCCTGCACCTGTGGTCGCATGCCGAGGGCTGGCTGTCGTCGGCGCATGTGATGACGGAGGTGGTCGGCATCTACATCCCCGCGATCCTGCTGATCGTCATCTCGATTGCCCTGTATCGCCTGCCCGACGCGGCCGAGAGCGTGCGCGCGCGCGCCGCATAGCAGGAGGTAATGTCTATGCGCATCGAACCAATCAGCGAAGACCGAATGAGCTGGATGATGAAGCCGATGGTCTGGTTGATGAAGCGGCGCTTCGGGAAAGTTCTGAATCCGTTCAAGGCGTGGGCGTATCGCCCCGGCCTGACGCTCACGATGTCGATCTTCACCCAGTCGGTCGAATCGTCGAAGCTGACCGATCCCGTACTGAAGCGGCTGGTCTGTCTGCGCGCCGCGCAGATGATCGGCTGCGTGTTCTGAATCGATATCAACGCTGCCGGCGGCAGCATGGTTGGTATCAGCGACGAAAAGCTCGCGGCGATCGCGGACTACGTCGAGAACCCGCTCTTCTCGCCCGCGGAGCGCGCCGCTCTCCGATACACTGAGGAAGTGACCCGCGGCTCGGTCGACGTTCCCGACGACGTGTTCGAGGACTTGAAGCGCAATTTCAACACCGAACAAATCGTCGATCTGACCGCGACCATCGCGATGGAGAATATGCGCGCCCGGTTCAATCGCGCGCTGCAAGTCGAGGCCGACGGTTTCTGCATGCTTCCGGCGCACCATCCGGCCCGCGCGGAGCGCCCCGCGGCTCAGCCCTGACACTGACCGCATCGCGGCTTCGGGTTCGGAATCGAGATTTTATTGGCTCGTGCCGGCCTGATAATATCCTTTCGATTTCTGCGGTCTGCTAACGCGGTTATATTTGACCGCAGCCTTGAATTCGCGCCGCAACGTAACCTTTGAATGCGCGGCGCGGTTTCCCGGATCGGCGTGTCGAAGGGCTATCTCACGTTGAACGTATCCTCAGAATTGCGCCGCGGTCTTCCGCTCGCGCGCGCGTCCGCTCTGGCGGCCACCGCGATGTTAGCGACGGCGCTCGCCTGCGGATGCTCCAAGGGCGGCGGCGACACCTTCGGCGAGCATGACGCCGTGCCGATCCTCGCGGCCAAGGTCGTGCAGCGCAACGTCGCCGACACCATTCACGCCATCGGCCGCGTCGAGGCCTACTCGACCGTCGAGATAAAGGCGCAGATCAACGGCCAAGTGACCCAGGTAAATTTCCATGAAGGTCAGGACGTCAAAAAGGGCGACCTGCTCTTCACGATCGATCCGCGTCCGTTCCAGGCCGCGCTGAACCAGGCCGAGGCCAACCTGGCGCGCGACCGCGCGCTGGAGCGACAGGCCGCAGCCGACGAAAAACGCTATGCTTATTTGCTCAAGCAGGGCGTCGGTTCGCAGCAGCAATACGACCAGGCGCAGGCCGCTGCGTCGTCTTCCGCCGCGAGCGTGCAGGCCGACCAGGCCGCCGTGCAGACCGCGCGGCTCAATCTCGGCTACACGCAAATTCGCGCGCCGTTCGACGGACGCACCGGCAACCTGATCGTGCACGTGGGCAATATCGTGAAACCCGACGCCGACACCGCGATGGTGGTGATAAATCAGATTCATCCGGTCTACGTCGATTTTGCGATTCCGGAACAAAAGCTCCCGCAAGTGCGCGAATACATGACCAGCGCCAAACTCCCGGTCCAGGTTTCGCTCCCCGAACAGCAGGGTACCGAGGCCGGCGAGCTGAGCTTCGTCGACAACACCGTCGACCCCAAGACCGGCACCATTGCGCTCAAGGGGCTGTTCGCGAACTCCAACGGACATCTGTGGCCGGGCGAGTTCGTCAACGCGACGCTGATTCTTCACGAGCGCCCCAACGCGATCCTGGTGCCGTCGCAGGCGATCCAGACCGGCCAGCAGGGTTCGTACGTGTTCGTCGTCCAGCCCGCGATGAAAGTTGAGACGCGGCAAGTCGTCATCGGCGCGTCGCTCGACGGCCAGACCGTCGTCACCAGCGGGCTCACACCGGGAGAAACCGTCGTGACCGACGGCCAGCTGCGCCTGATCCCCGGCGCAAAAGTCTCCATCAAGAGTGACCTGAACGATCACGCTGCGCCGGGCGCGGGTGCTCCGTCATGAACATCGCCGAGCTCTTCATCCGCCGTCCGGTGATGACGACGCTCAGTTCGCTGGCGATCGTCCTGTTCGGCCTGATGGCGTATCGCTACCTGCCCGTGAACGATCTGCCCAACGTCGACTTCCCGACCATCGTCGTCGGCGCGAGCCTGCCCGGCGCGAGTCCCGAGACGATGGCTTCATCCGTCGCCACGCCGCTCGAAAAGCAGTTCTCGACCATCGCCGGCCTCGACTCGATGACCTCGACCAACATCCAGGGCGGGAGCAACATCACGCTGCAGTTCAATCTCGCGCGCAACATCGACGCCGCCGCGCAGGACGTGCAGGCCGCGATCGCCGAGACTCAATCGCAGCTGCCGCAGGGGATGCCGAGCCCGCCGTCGTACCGCAAGGTGAATCCCGCCGATTCGCCGATTCTCTACCTCGGCCTCAGCTCGACCACGATGCCGATTTCGCAGGTCGACAAATTCGCCGAGACCTACCTCGCCGAGCGCATCTCGATGATCAGCGGCGTCGCGCAGGTGCAGGTGTACGGCTCGCAAAAGTACGCGGTGCGAATCCAGCTCGATCCCAAGGCGCTCGCCTCGCGCAACATCGGCATCGACGAGGTCGCGCAGGCGGTGCAGAACGGCAACGTCGATCTCCCCACCGGCACCCTCTACGGCGCGCATCAGGCGTTCACCGTGCAGACGATGGGCCAGTTGACCAGCGCGGCGGCGTATCGGCCGCTCATCGTCGCGTATCAGAACGGCTCGCCGGTCCGGCTCGAGGACGTCGGCCGCGTGCTCGACAGCGTGCAGAACGACAAGACCGCCGGCTGGTCCAACGGCGAGCGCTCGGTCGTGCTCGCAGTGCAGCGCCAGCCCGGAACCAACACCGTCGAGGTCGTGGACAACGTGCTGCGACTGGTGCCGGCATTCCGCGCCGAGGTGCCCGCCGCGCTGCACATCGAAATTCTCGGCGACCGCTCGGCCACCATTCGCGCCTCCGTCAACGACGTGCAGTACACCCTGCTGCTGACCATCGC
>DASQHV010000377.1:0-5586 GCA_035631915.1 Candidatus Acidiferrales bacterium
GCGAACGGCTGCCCGTCGATGCGCACGAAGCCGCGGGCGGAGCCCAGCTTGTCTTTCGCGTTGAGTCCGGAGGTTGAGAGCCACGCCTTGAAGGTCCCGGCCAGACCCGCGCCACTGGCGAGCGAGGCGCAATCTGCATCCGCGCCGGCTTGACCTCCGAGATTGCCGTCGAACGTTGACGACGTCACGAACACCTTGTTGAAGACCGGCGTGGCAGTTGCAGTTGGCGATGCCGTAGCAGTCGGGGTCGCGGTTGAAGTCGGCGTCGGGGTTGCGGAGCGCGTCGGAGTAGCCGTGATCGTTGGCGTCGCAGTGGGCGTGGGAGTGGGGCCGAGCAAACCGGCGCCGACGAGCTTGACGTGCTGCGGACTCTTGGCAGCGGCGTCGGTGAAGGTGATCAGCCCGTTCTTGAACTTGCCGACGCCCGGCGGCTTGAACGCCGCCGACACCTGGCATCCGCCCCCGGCCGGAAGAACGCCGGCGCATCCGTTGGCCGTCAGCATAAAGCCGGTGCCGCTGACTGCGACCGACGGGGCATCGAGAGTGCCGGCGCTCGCGTTGGTGAAGGTGACGGGACGCGACGCGCTGGTGGTGAGTTCGGGCACTTTGCCGAAGTTTATCGTCTTGGGTGCGATCTTCGCTTTTGGCAGCTTGGCCGCGTCAGGCGATGAGACCACGTCGGATGCGTCGCCGTCGTCAACAGCGGCCTCATCCTGCGCGAGCGCGCGGATGCCGACGCTCGAAACAAACGCGAGCGCCGCAAACGCAGTCGTCACCGCCGCGTACAATCTGTGGAGGGAGGGCCGAGCGTCGATGCACCTTCGAGTGGCCATTTCAGTGCGATGACTGCACTAAGTCGCGAGAGCCAATTACTCGCGTAGTCCCGGAAAATCAATCGAAACCGGGAGAGTCCCGGCTCGACGAAGCTCGCGAGAGAGCGCGGCTCACTGCTCGAGACAGTAGACCGGTTGCAGGTTGTTGCACGCGAACGTTTGCGCATCCCACCAATGCGAATCCGCCACCTGGTTCATCCCGGTGATGGCAGACGCGGAGCCCGAGTTCGACATCCACCCGCTGCAAGTCGTGCCCGCGCTGCCGGCGGTCGATGGCGTTGACGCACCGGTCCATTCGATACCGATGCTGGAGGGGTAGGTGCCGTCGGCGTTTTGCCAGATGCCGCTGTCGAGCGCGGCGCCCGCCGCAATAGTCGGAGCGTCGGCAATCAGCACGCCGTCGGGCCGCACGTACGGCATCGACTGCGGCGAGAGATCGAAGCGCGACGCAGCCGACGCGCCATTCCCGGCCAGCAATGCTTGAAACGTTCCCGCAAGTCCCGCGCCGGAAGCCTCGTTGGCGCAAATCGTATCGGCGGCAGCGATTCCGGCATTTGCGGCGAAGTTCGACTTCGACACAAATGCTTTCCGCCCGGACGTCGGCGTCACCGTCAGCGCCGCGTTCGCGCCGGTCTCGAAGCAGAAGAAACGCGCGCTCTGGTCGCATCGCAGCGACCCTTGGTCGGTCCACGCACCCGGCCCGCCCGTAGACGAACCTTCTTCGCCAAAGTTCCCCCCACCGTTCGTCCAGTCGGCGCAGTTGAAGCCGGCCAGCGTGCCATCGGCCATCGTGCCGGTCCAGACTGAATCGACGCCGACGTCAGCGCCCGATTCGTCGAGCGCCAGCGGATTCAGAATCTTGCCGGCGGTGATGTCGCTCAGCTGGTCGGCGAACGGTTTGCCGTCGGTGCGGACGAAGCCGCGCGGCGCGCCGAGCCGGCTGACTGCGCTGGTTGTCGAAGTGGAGAGCCACGACTTGAAACTGCCCGACAGCCCCGCGGAAGTAGCGAGGCTCGCGCAGACGGCGTCGGCATCGGTGGTGCCGCCGAAATTTCCCGTGGTCTTGGTCGAGGTGACGAAGACGACGTTGAATTTCGGCGTCGCGGTCGCGGTTGGAGTCGGCGTTCGAGTAGCGGTGCGAGTTGCGGACGCGGTCGGCGTCGGCGTTCGCGACGCGGTCTGCGTGGGAGTCCGCGTGGCGGTCGCCGTCGGTGTGGCAGTCCTTGACGCTGTCGCAGTTGCGCTTGCCGTCGGTGTTGGAGTCCGCGTCGGCGACGGCGTTGGCGACGATGTCGAAGTCGGCGTGGGAGTGCTCGTGGCAGAAGGTGTCGGCGTCGCGCCGAGCAGCGTCGGAGTTGCCGTCGGCGTGGCAGTCGCTGTCGGCGTTGCGCCGGGCAGCCCGATTCCGCGCAGCTTGATGGTCTGCGGACTTTCCGCGGCAGTATCGGTGAACGTCAGCAGGCCGGTATTGAATTTGCCGACTGACGGCGGCGAAAACTCGACCGACACCTGACACGTCCCGAGCGCGGGCACCGCGCTGGTGCATCCGTTCGCACTAAGCCCGAAGCCCGCGCCGCTCACGCCCACCGACGGCGCCGGTAAATCGACGGTGCTCTTGTTGGTGAACGTCACGATGCGCGGACCGGCGGTCGAGCCCACTGGCAGTTTGCCGAAATTGATCTTCCGCGGCGTCACGCTGACCTTCGGAATCGCCGTGTCGGGCGTTGAGACGAATGCCTGGCCGGCCGCGACGGAGCTGCTGAGGAGCCACGCGCCGACTATCGCGAGCGTGTAAGCGGCTCGGCGATTCGCGCTGTGTCGATGTAAGCTGGTACCGATTGCGATTGTGCGGCGCGCGTGCGCCTTACGCCATTGTGAATCGACTAGACCCGCGTAGATCATCCATACCGTGGCGGCCAGGATCAACCGGCGGGTCAATCGATGGCGGTCAACCGGGTCGGCCTGCCAACTGGACTTCGCGCCGAGGAAAACCTAGACTGCGCCAGTTACGCAGCGGATGAAGTTGCGGCTGGGATCTACGATTCATGAATTGCGCCGCAAGACTTCGTCCTTAAACTAAGCCTCGAATATTTTCAGGAGACTCGGATTAGCGATGAGCGAATCGAATATCGTTCTGCCCACTTTGACCAGCGGACAGGTGATGATCCTGTGGCTGGTGCTGGTCTCGGCGCTGGTCGCGCTGGCCTACGGCGTCGTGTTGATACGGGTGGTGTTGGCGGCCGATCCAGGCCCGAAATCGATGACCGACGTGTCGGACGCGATCGAGCTGGGTGCGATGGCGTACCTGGGACGCCAGGTCAAAACGATGATCTGGTTTGTCGGCGCGATCTTCATCGCGTTGTTCCTGATGTACCGCAATGTCTACGAGGGCCTGACGCTGCCGCTGGGCATTTCGATCGCATTCCTGATGGGCGTGGCGGCGTCGTACGGCGCGGGCTACGTCGGCATGTGGCTGGCGGTCAAGGGCAACGTGCGGAGCGCCAACGCCGCGCTGACCAGCTTTAAGGACGCGATGGAACTGGCGTTCAAGGCGGGCGGTGTGTCGGGGATGTTTACGGTCGGGCTGGGACTGCTCGGCGCGACGATCATCTTCCTGGTGTTCCGCGAAAACGCGATGAAAGTTTTGGTCGGCTTCGGCTTCGGCGGCTCGCTCGCGGCGCTGTTCATGCGCGTCGGCGGCGGAATCTACACCAAGGCGGCGGACGTGGGCGGCGACCTGGTCGGCAAGATCGAGCAGGACCTGCCCGAGGACGATCCGCGCAACCCGGCGACGATCGCGGACAACGTGGGCGACAACGTCGGCGATTGCGCCGGCATGGCGGCCGACGTGTTCGAGTCCTACGAGGTGACGCTGGTCGCCGCGATTATCCTGGCGGCGTACGCGTTGCAGGAGTCGGATTTTATCGCGGCGTATGGAACGCTCGCGGGTGCGTTCGCAGTCAAGCTGATCATGTTCGCGCTGATTCTGCGCGGCGTCGGCGTGTTCTCGTCGATCCTCGGAATCATGGCGGTGCGCGTGCCGGCGGGCAAAATGCTCGATCCGATGCGTCCGATCAATATTGGCTACATGACCTCGGCGATCGCGTCGGTGATCGGATTCTTCATCGTCAACTATATCTACCTGGACGACCCGCGCACCGGCGCCACCGACTGGCGTTTCGCGTGCTGCGCGTCGCTGGGAATAATCCTCGCCGTCGTCACGCTGTGGCTGACGAACTACTTCACCCATCCGGACAAAGGCCCGGTGACGGAAACCGCGATGGCGGCGCGCACCGGCCCGGCGACGCTGATCCTGTCGGGCATGGCGGAAGGACTCGAGTCGTCGGTGTGGGCGCTGATCGTGATTGCTGCCGCGATTATCGGCGCGATGGCAATCTTCCACGAATCGCTCGCGCTGCAATTCTACGGAATCGCGCTGACGGGTCTCGGTCTGCTGACCACGACCGGATTCATCCTCGCGATGGACACCTACGGACCGATCACCGACAACGCCCACGGAATTTTCGAGATGGGCGGAATCCACCAGGAGGAGGCGTCGAAGACGCTCTCGTGGATGGACGCGATCGGCAACACCACCAAGGCGCTGACGAAGGGCCTGGCGATCGCGACCGCGGTGCTGGCCGCGGTGTCTCTGTTCAGGTCGTTTATCGATGAGGCGCATCTCGGCGCGATCGGCGTGCAGATCAACATGCCCACCGTGTTCGTCGGCCTGATGATCGGCGGCGCGGTGCCGTTCCTGTTCAGCTCGTTCGCGATCAAGGCGGTTAGCCGCGCGGCGTACCAGATCGTGTTCGAGGTCCGCAGGCAGCTGCGGCTCCATCCGGGAATCATGAAGGGCGAGGAGCTTCCCGACTACGGCGCGTGCGTCGATATCGTCACCGCGTCGGCGCAAAAGGAACTGCTCGGCCCCGGCATCCTGGCGATCTTCTCGCCGCTGCTGGTCGGATTCGGGCTCGGCGCGGGCGCGCTCGGCGGATTTCTCGGCGGCACGATTCTAACCGGCCAGTTGATGGCGGTGTTCATGTCGAATGCGGGCGCCAACTGGGACAACGCGAAAAAGAAAGTCGAGGACGGGTTCCTCGGCGGCAAGGGCACCGACGTGCACAAGGCGTCGGTCGTGGGCGACACGGTCGGCGATCCGTTCAAGGATACGGCGGGGCCGGCGCTCAATCCGATGATCAAGGTGATGAACCTGGTGGCGATCCTGGCCGCGCCGTTCACGACGGTTGGATTCGGCGGAGTCACGCTGGTGCGTGTAGCGGTCGTCGTGATCGCGATCGTCGCGCTGGCGGTCGCGGTGATTTTCTCCAAGCGCGGTTCAATCGCCGAGGAGAGCCTGGCGGTCGAGACCAAGCAGGCGGCCTGATCTCAGTTCCCTCGCCCGCTTGGTTGCGGGAGAGGGTCAGGGTGAGGGTGCTGCCCGCGCGCAACTTTCAGGGCCGGACGCGAAAGCGTCCGGCCCTTTCCATTTTTGAGCGGCGCAAGTTCGCACTCCGGCTTTTGCTTGGTTCGTGCGACTTGCGTATCTCATCATCTGTATGACTATCGAATACCGCACGCTCGGCAAGACCGGGCTCCGCGTCAGCACGCTCGGCTTCGGCGGCTCGGAAGTCGGCTATCAAGCCGTCGCGCAGAGGACGGTCGATAAAATCCTGAACACGGCGCTCGACGCCGGCATCAACCTCGTCGACACCGCCGAATGCTACGCCAACGGCGAGCAACTGATCGGCAA
>DASQHV010000378.1:0-11104 GCA_035631915.1 Candidatus Acidiferrales bacterium
GCGAGCGTTTTGCCGCGCAGTCGAAAGCCCAATATCCACTCGAGACCTGCCCGATACATCCATCCCGCCGAGCCGGTGTACCAGGTCCATCCTCCGCGGCCGACGTGCGGCGGTACCGAGTAGACGTCGGCGCAGGCGACATACGGCTCGACTTTGTAGCGTTGGATTCCCGCGCGAGTGTTCGCGTGGTTGATCGGGTTCAGCAGCGAAAACAGTTCTCCCGCCTTGTCTCCGTCGCCAAGCATCGCAAACGCGATGACAGACCACAGCGCGCCGTGCGTGTACTGTCCTCCATTCTCCCGGATGCCGGGTGGATAGCCCTTGATGTAGCCAGGGTCGAGCGCGGCGCGATCGAACGGCGGAGTGAAGAGGAGCGCCAGGCGGTCTTCGCGGCGGACCAGGTATTCGTCAAACGCGGCCATCGCGGCCGCTGCGTGGACCGGATTCGCGGCGCCGGAGATGACGCTCCAGGACTGCGCGATCGAATCGATTCGACACTCGATACTGCCGGCCGAACCGAGCGGCGTGCCGTCATCAAAGTAACCGCGGCGATACCAGTTGCCGTCCCATCCGTCGCGCTCGAGAGATGCCGCAAGCGCCGTCGCGTGAGTTCTCCAAGCCGAAGCGCGCGCGTTCTCGCGACGGCTATCCGCCAGTGGCGCAAACGACTGAATCGTCGCGTACAGAAACCATCCGAGCCAGACACTTTCGCCCTTGCCTCCTTCACCGACGCGGTTCATGCCGTCGTTCCAATCGCCCGACCCGAACAGCGGGAGCCCGTGAATCCCAACCGCAAGGCTTTGATCGATCCCGCGCGCGCAGTGTTCGAAGACGGTGCCGCGCTGCTCGGAGACGGCGGGCTGAAAGAACGATTCAGCCTCGCCGGCGTGCAGCTCCGCGCCGTCAAGGAAGGGGACTGTTTCGTCGAGGATGCCGACGTCGCCAGTCACCTCTACATAGTGTGCGACCGCATACGCCAGCCAGACGCGATCGTCGGCGATACGAGTGCGAACTCCCTGTCCCGCGGGCGGAAGCCACCAATGTTGCACGTCGCCCGCCACGAACTGGCGCGCGGCGGCGCGGATCAGATGCTCCCGCGTCGTCGCGGGCTGCGCCACCGTCAACGCCATCACGTCCTGGAGTTGATCGCGAAAGCCGTACGCGCCTCCCGCCTGGTAAAAGGCCGACCGCGCCCACACGCGGCAGGCCAGGGTCTGATACAGCAGCCATCCGTTGAGCATGATGTCGATCGAACGGTCCGGCGTCTTGATCTGAACCGTGCCGAGCAAGTCGTCCCAGTAGCGCGTGACCTCAGTTAAAGCCGAGTCGAGATCGGCGGTGCGATATCTTTTGATCGCGGCAATCGTATCGGCCCTGCTCGCTTCTTCGCCGAGAACAAACGTCACCTCGGTCTCGGCGTAGGGCCTGAGTGACAGCACCGTTCGCAGCGCGGCACATGGATCGATCGCGGCTCCCGACTTGGCGGACAGCGGCTGGCCGGCGGCGAGCGCCGCGGGATTGTCGAGGGTGCCGTTGCGCCCGAGAAACTCGGTCCGGTCCGCCGTCGACGAGCTTTGCCGGCCGAGCAAATCCGCAAAGGCGATTCGATTTCCGTATTCGGAGCTGAACGAATTGCGCGCGAACATCGCGCGGGTCTCGGGCTCGATCTCCGTGACGATATACGGAGCGGAAGCGCCGCGCGAAGTGCCGAGCACCCACTCCACGTATGCCGTCACCGACAGGCGTCGCGCGCGAGACGAAAGATTTCGAATCTTCAACCGCGAGATCTTGACTGCGTCGTGCAACGGCACGAACTGCGTCAGCTCGAGCGAAATTTCGTGCGAGGTGTGCTCGAAGACGCTGTAGCCGTGGCCGTGCCGAGCGACGTACGGCGCCCCATCTTCGCGAATCGGCAGCGCGCTGGGTCCCCACAGCTCGCCGGTATCCAAGTCCTGAACGTAGAGCACCTCGCCCGGACGATCGCTCACCGGATCGTTTGACCATTGCGTGATTTGATGTTGCTGACTGTTGATTTCCTAGGTATAGCCCGCGCCCTCGACCGAGACCTGGCATCCGAAGGACGGATTCGCGATCACATTGATCCAGGGCGCCGGGGTCCATTGCCCCTCGCCGAGAGTCGTTACGTACTCGCGGCCGTTCTCAGCAAACCCGCCGAGACCGTTAAAAAATTCGATGCCGCGCCGCGGTGCCGCGGACGCCGCCCGCTGTATCGCACGAGTTCTTCGCGGGGGCGGACCTGCCGCCGGCTCGAACATCTCCAGCCGCTTGACCTGCTCGGACAAGGTCCCGCGCCGGCTCAGCAATACGGCGCGCGCCACGGTCTGCAGAACGCTGCGCAACTCGGCCGAAACCAGGTCGGCGCGCAACACGAAAATGCTTCCGCGCGCGCCTTGCTCGTCGGCGGGCGCCCGCGCCGGGGTGGTCCGAACCAATCCTTCGAGCGCGGTTTGCAGTTCCTGATGGTATGACGGAGGGCGCTCGTTCAGGATCACCAAATCAACGCACAGCCGCTTCATCCGCCAATATTCATGCGCACGCACCAACTCGCGGACGATCCCCAAGTCCTCGGTTTCGTCGATCCGAACCAGTACGATCGGCAGATCGCCGGAAATTCCCGCCGGCCAGAGCTTCGATTGTCCGGCCTCGCCGCGGCGCAGCAGGTCGGACGACGGCCGCAGCGTCGGATCCGAGTAGAGCACGCGATTTGCGATGCGCTGATAGAGATGGGCCTCGTCGGCGCTGACGCCCAGGTGATGCAATTGCACTTGCGCCTGCGTCCACGCCAGAGTCACCGCGCGCTCGAACGCGCTCGCGTCATGATGCTTGTCCACCAGGTCGAGCACTTCGGCCCGCGTCGGCGCGACGATGGTCCAGAACGCCACGCGAGCCGTCGCTCCTGCAGGTATGAGCAGCCGCCGGCGAACGCTGAAGATCGGATCGAGAACCATGCCCACGGTGTCCGAGAGCGGCCGTCCATCGATCACCGAAACGGCGTCGCGGACATCGCGGCCGCGCCCGAGAAATCGCGCGCGGTCGGTCTCGAACTGGATCTCGCCCACCGTTTCTCCTTCGGTCACCGCCAGATGCGCCGCCCAGACCGGCGCGTCGGCAGGCGAGCGAAGTCGCCGCGTCGCCAATACCGCTCCAACCTCGGAGTCGAACTCCGTCTGCACGAAAATCTTCGAGAACGCCGGATGCGCCGTGTCCCCCGCCTCGGGCGCCAGCACGATCTCAGCGTAAGAAGTCAGCTCGACTTCACGGACGCGGCTGCCGAGATTCGAGACGGAGACGCGCCGGACTTCAGAGTCGTCTTCGGGCGACACTGCCACCTCGAGGGTCGTCGTCAAGCTGCCGTCGCGGCGCACAATTTCAGCGCGGTCCTCGGAGAACTCGACTTCGTATCCGTCCGCCTCGACGCCCGCCGGTTGAAAACCCGCCGACCAGACCTGCCCGCTGTTCACGTCGCGGACGAAGATATAAGTCCCCCACGAATCGCAGGTCACGTCCTCGTGCCAGCGCGTGACCGCCATGTCGCGCCAGCGGCTGAAGCCTGAGCCGGCCGCCGTGATCATCACGGTGTAACTGCCGTTGGACAGCAGATGCGTGCGCGGGATCAGATCATGCGGCGAATGGAAGCGGCGAATCGTCGGCGGAGCGGTTTCGCGGACGTTGGCCTGCGCCTTGGCCTCTTCGGCCCGCGGGCGCGCCACCGCCACGTCGCGCGGAGTTCGCTCCTGCAGCAGGAGCTCGGTCGCTTGTATGATCGGCTCGGCGTGAAACCGCTCGCGCATCGCGCCGTCGTTCAACGCGTCGGCCAATGCAACCAGCGTCATGCCCTGGTGATGCGCCATGTAGGCGCGCACGATCGCGACGTTGTCGCCCTCGGGGACGCGCGACGGTGTATAGTCCAGCGCCTCGTACCATCCGAAATGCCCCAGCCCGCCCGCCGCCAGCAGCCGCGAGAAGTTCTGCGCGGCGGCCTCCGGATCGACCATCGCCGCCAGCGCCGTGGCGTAGGGCGCGATCACCGCGTTCTCGCTCAGTCCGCGCTTCAGTCCGAGTCCGGGCACCCCGAAGTTCGAGTACTGATACGTGAACTCCAGGTCGCGCGCGTTATACGCGGACTCCGAAATTCCCCACGGCAGGCCAAGCTCCGCGCCATACTTCATCTGGCGACGCACCACCAGCCGATTGGTCTGCTCGAGCAGGCTGCCGGCCGGCGCGCTCATCACCAGCGACGGCATCAGGTACTCGAACATCGATCCCGACCACGAAACCAGCGCCGAGCCGCGATCGACCGGCGTCATCGCGCGCCCCAGCCGAAACCAGTGCCGCGCCGGAACCTCCCCCTTCGCGATTGCGACGAAACTCGCGAGCCGCGCCTCGGAAGCAAGCAGGTCGTAGCAGTTGGGATCGAGGCTCCCGTCGGTTACGCGATAGCCAATCGAAAGCAGCTGGCGCGCGGGATCGAGCAGGAAGTCGAACTTCATCGCGTCGACCAGCCTGCCGGCGATTGCGGCCAGTTCCGTCAGCCGCCGCTCGAGCGCCTTGGCCGCGTCCGTAGCGCGCGCGACGCAGGCCTGATCGAGCGCCAGTTCGTGGCTCGCCGGATCGCCATATAAATCCGGCAGGTCGCCCAAGGTCGGAATTGAATCGAGCTGAGCTGCGCCGGCATCGAGCGCGCCCGTGCTGGGCATCGCCAAGGGTCTTAGCAACTCGACGTCGCGTTGATGACTGCGGACGCACGCACGCAGCGCCTCCGCCCATGCGAGCACTTCGCCGGCCATCGGGTCGGTGCGCTCCAGCGTCAGCGCGCGCGCAATGTCCGCGATCGAGTCGCCATGAGCGGCAAGTTCCGCCAGACAAGCAGTCAGTTCCACGACGGTCCGCGGACCCGAATGGATCAACGGCGCCATAGCGTCGAGCACCTCTTCGAGCTGCTTTGGAGTGACGGTGTGGCTGCGCCGGTCGGCAGTCAGCGCGCGAACCGACTCGCGAATGAGTGCTATGGAATCTCCGATCCCATTGAGCCATTGCCGGTCTACAGCCGGCCGCGCGATCATCTCGCGGCACGCGTTGCCGAGCGCAATCAAATGCCCCGCCAGGTTGCCGCTGTCCACCGAAGAAACGTACTTGGGATCCAACGGCCGCAGGTCGCGCGTGCCGTACCAGTTGTAGAAATGCCCGCGGAACCGCTCCATCCCCTGCATGGTGTCTAGCGTGGCGCCCAGCCGCTCGACGGCTTCATGCGATCCGATCCAGCCGAAGTCGTGAGCCGCGACAATCGACAACAGATACAGCCCCAGGTTGGTCGGCGACGTCCGATGAGCCAGCGAGGGCTTTGGTTCCTCCTGAAAATTGTCGGGCGGCAGCATGTGATCTTCCGCCGTCACGAATTTCTCGAAGTAGCGCCATGTGCGGCGCGCGCTTAGCCGCAACGCAGTTGTGTCAACCGGCGACAGCGCCTTGGCGCCCTCCGGCGGCGGCGCAAGACTCGCCCATCGCGCGACGGCCGGCGCCAGCATCCACAAAATCACGAAGGGCGCCGCGATTAGTCCGCCGCCGCGACCCACCCATGCGACCAAGCCGGCCACCGCGATTCCAATCGCCAGCCCACCGGCCATCGTCGCGTAAAAGCCGCGAACGTCGAGACGCGTCGTCCCTTTCGCCTGCGCCGCCGTGGTCCATTCGAGCAGCAGCCGATGACTCACGTACAAGCGATAGAGCGTTCGGCAAATCGCGTCGATCATCAGCCAGGCCTGATGCGCGAGCAACGTCAGCATCATGGCCAGCTGCGAGAGGCCGATCACCAGGTCGGTGACAACGGCGCGAATATGGCTGCGCTTGGAGATGTCGCGCCGCCGCGGGATGATTCCGACCACGAACGGAAGCAGCGGCGCCGTCGCGATCGTCGCGACGATGAACAGGGTCCACATCGCGGCGGCCGCCGGCGCAAGGCGCCATCCCGCTACCAGCGCGAGCAGCGCCAATGGCGCAGACAGCGTGCGGCGCAGGTTGTCGATCATCTTCCAGCGCCCGAGCGGCGGGATCGACGATCGTCCATCGCGCGGTTGCGCTATCGACGGGTCGGCGTTGGAACCGTGCGCGCGGCCCAGCA
Source organism: Candidatus Acidiferrales bacterium (assembly GCA_035631915.1). Lineage (GTDB taxonomy): Bacteria > Desulfobacterota > Binatia > Binatales > Binataceae > Binatus. The sequence goes on from DASQHV010000378.1 coordinate 6,140, forward strand.
CCCACGGCAATAGTTGCCAGTCACCGCGGGCCCATCGATGCTGTCTTGCGGCGGCAACGTCGTAGCGCGATGGAAACTCTTCGACCAGTTCGATGTCGGAGACCAATCCGGAGCGCGCGAAGGTTCCTTCGAAAAGATCGTGACTCAGCAGCGTGTCGTCGGGAACGCGGCCCGCGAGCGCGGCCTCGAAGACGTCCACATCATAAATCCCCTTGCCGCTGTAGGAGCCTTCGTCGAGAAGATCCTCGTAAACATCGGAAACGGCGAACGCGTACGGATCGATTCCTGGGGCGCTCGAGAACACGCGCTGGAAGACACTGCCGTCGCGCCCGGTCGGCAATGAAGCTGTGATTCGCGGCTGAAGTACTCCGTGACCCTCGACCACGCGGCCAAGTTCCCGGTCGAATCGCGGAGCATTCAGCGGATGCGCCATTTTGGCGACCATCCGTTTGGCCGCGCCGCGCGGCAGGCGCGTGTCGGCATCGAGCGTGATCACGTAACGCACACCGTCGGGGACTGTTGGGCGATGCCCGTCCGAGTCGACAAACGTGGTATCTGCCACGCCGTGCAGCAGCCGATTCAGCTCGTGCAGCTTGCCGCGTTTGCGCTCCCAACCCATCCACACGCCTTCGGCCTGGTCCCACACGCGCCTGCGATGGAGCAACATAAATCTGGCGCCGCCCGGGCCCGGTCCGTGCCGTTGATTCAGACGCGCAATTCCGGCCGTCGCCGCCGCCAGCAGGTCGTCGTCGCCGGGCGCGATTTCGGCCGCCGAGTCGATCCAATCCGAGACCAGCGCGAAGTACAGCTCGCCGTCCGGGCTCGCCAGGTAATGAACTTCGAGACGCTCGATTTGCTCGTCGATCTCGGCGCGCGCGGTCAACAGGGTCGGCATCACGACCATCGTGCGCAGGCTCGGCGGCACGCCGTCATGAAGGTCGAGCGCGGGAATCGTGGCGGGGCCGATCAGCGTCGTGACAGCGCGATTGACTAACGCGACCGCCGCATCCATCGCCGGAATTATCGCAAGCATCGCGAGAAGGAACCGCGTCCATCCACCGATTCGTGCGTCCGCAATTCCAAGCAGACCGTCCGCGACGATGACCGCGGTGACGACCGCGATGGTGCCGAGGTAGCCCTTGATTCCGGCAGCCGCGTTGGCGCGAGCTATCCAGTCGCGGACCGGCGCGCGAAATTTCAGCTGCGCTTCGAGCGCGTGACTTCCCTCTGAAATCAGGTAGTACCCCGGATGATGCTCGCGAAGCGCCTTCACGCCGTCGCCGCCAGGCACGTCGGAGGCCGCCCCGCCGGCCATGGCAATCGCGCTTTGTGCGACTTCGATTTCGGTGTGCCCCGAACCCCGCGCGAGTTTTTCGATTGCATGCCGGTAGCGATCGCGCGTGGCAAAATCCATCGCGCCGAAGTCGCTGTTGGCGCGCAGCACGGCGTCGACCGCGCTCGCGCTCTCGAAGAAATCCGCCCAATCGACCGCCGACATCAGGCGCATGCTCGTGATCACGTTGCGCACGGTCACGTTCATCGCGCCCTGCCCCTGATGCACTTCGCGGACGATCTCGTCGGCCGTGGCGCCCTGGGCCGCCAGCCGCTGATCGAGCCACTGCAGCGCCGGCGTAACCTTGGCATCTTGATCGCGCAACCGTTGAACCATCTGCACCGCGAACGCCGCGGGAATCGGTGACCGATCGAAATCCTTGAACACGACCGCCGCCGATTCCGGATCGCGGCCGTTTACGCCGAGCAACTTGTCCGCCAGCAAGTCGGCGCGGTGGCGTTCCGCACGGCTGCGGCCGATTTGTTCAGCCGCGCGGCGCAGGTTTTCGACCAGCACGATCCGCAGCGTGATCGCCACCGCCCACAGCTCGCCGATGGTCAGCGGCTGCACACGCTGGTAGGCCTGCACAAATCTGGCGAGCGTCTGCGTATCGAAGTGACTATCGGTATGCGCGACGTAGGCCCACGCGATCCCAAACACGCGCGGATAGCCTTCCAGGGGACCGTCGGCGAGCTTGGGTAGTTGGCGGTAGAATCCGCGCGGCAAGTCGTCGCGAATTTCGCGAATCTGCTCTTCGACGACGTGAAAATTGTCGACCAGCCAATCCGCCGCGGGCGTGATCGCGCGCTCCTCGCGGATTGCGCTCGCGATGCTGCGATACGCCTCGAGCAATATTCGCCCGTTCTCGCCCACGCGCGGCGCCATCGGTCTTCCGCGCACGGGACGGTCCGTGACGCGCTGCGCGACTGCCAGCGTCTCGCCATGCTGCTCCAGGCGCTCGACGCTGAACAGTTCCGCGCGGATCGGCTCCTCCGTCCGTGCGAAACCGGGTGCCTCTGCTTTAGGCGCGCGAAGAAACAACAGGCTCAAATCGCCTCTCGATCCGGAAGGCCGGCTGCGGCATGGAGTAAACGCGACCTGCGCAACGTGAGCGTGCAACCCGATGCGGCGAACGATCGCGTCAGTGCGTCGTCTCAGTGTATCAGAACGCGCACAACAAGGCTCCGGATGAAGCGCGCTGAATCAGGTGATCGATTTGGTGCTATCTTGACCGTTGGACAGACAAGCTTGGCCAGTCAGCTCCTATAGCGCTCGGATTCCAAGTCGCCCTCTGGAACAAACCGTCTTCCGCGGCGTCAGCGCGTCAGCCACTTGGGATTGGCGATCGTCAGCGCGTCTGCGAGGCATTGGCGCACATGCGCGCGGAGTTCGGGCGCGTCGATCGAGATTGCTCCCGTGCGAATCCGCTCCGCCAACTCGCGGCTGAGCGCCTCGACCTCGCCGTCGTGGCCCAGCAAGCTCACCAGCCGCGCGTGTTCCGCCGCGGCCTGCGCGCCTCGCAACTCGAGCTCGCGTCGCACCGTGTTCAAGACGTTGATGGTTACCCGGGTCTGGAACCGATGGTATCCTTCGAGCGTCGGCATCAGCTCGCTTTCCAGGTATTTCACAGCGGCCTGCAGCAAGACGGTCGCATCGGGAGTGCTTTTGGGCATTAGTCAGTCTCGATTTTCTCGAATAGCCAATCGAATACTCAGTCGCGGCCTTCGATCAGGTTGAAGAAGTCCCAGAGCGGCTCTTCGATGCGCCGGCCGATCGCGCAGCGCTCGATTCCGACTTCCTCCATACCGCGAACTGCCATGCCAAGGCATCCGAGCGCCCACCTGACGCTCCCGTAAGCCTCCCAGAAGCGCACGTGGTCCGGATCGACGCTATGCCCGCTGGCCTTTTCGTAAGCCGCAAACAGATCTTCGCGTTTGCCGAAGCCCCCGACCGGGCCCTTGCCGCCGAAGCGCCAGGTCTTGACGCACACCCATCCGAGGTCCTGCATCGGATCGCCGCGTTGCCCGATCTCCCAATCCAGAACGCAGCGGATGCCTTCTTCGCCGACGATGAAGTTGCCCGCGCGAAAGTCACCGTGCACCACGGTGTTGCGCGAGTTGCGCGGCACGTGCGCCTCCGCCCACTTGAGCCCCAGTTCCAGCGCCGGTAGATGGAAGTCGTGGAACTCGAGGATCTTGCGCTGCACCGCGACATGCTCGGCGGGCGTGAGTTCCATCAGGAACGGAACGTCGGCGACCGGGATGCGATGTATCGCGGCTAGGATCTCTCCGCACTGCGCGGCCATCGTCGCACGCGCTCGCGAATATTTTTCGTCGCGCAGAATCTTGGTCGCGAGCGTTTCGCCCTCGACCCGCTCGGTAACGTAGCCGGGACCGAGGCCGTCATCAGGCTCGAGTATCGCGCGAACGCGCGGCGCCGGAACGCCGCCCTTCACCGCCGCGATCATCAAGTGCGCGTCCTGGTCGGCCGTCAGATGAGGCGAGACGCCGGCCAGCGGATTGGTCTCGTCGTGGGCGCGCGGATTCGCGAGCTGCAGGATGAATTGCCCGCGTTTGCTGCCGACGTCGGCGTCGAACGACCATGTGGTCTTGTTCGCGCCGCCGGTAAGACGCTGGAGATCGTGGATCGTTCCGGGCGCGCCGACGTGACGCGCTATTGCGCCCCGCAGCGACCCGGCAAAATCGTCACCGCTCATACTTGAGAGTCCAGCGAGCGCTTAAGCCTCCGCCGCCGGGCGCGGTTCCTTGAAGAAACCGAACAGGTACTGCGCGACGCGCCGCATCTGGATCTCCTCGGAGCCCTCGGTGATTCGGTAGCGCCGGTGATGCCGGAAGATGTGCTCGAACGGCTTGTGCCGCGAGTAGCCGATCGCGCCGTGCACCTGCATCGCACGGTCCGCCGCGTCGCACACCAGCCGGTTCGCGCGGTAGTTGCACATCGCGACCTTGTCCGAAAGTTTCAGCGCGACTTCCGGCTTCGACATCTGATCCATCTGCCACGCGGTCTTGTGAATCAGGTTGCGCAGCATCTCGGCCTCGGTGTGCAGCTCGACCAGCGGCCACTGGATCGCCTGATTCGACGAGAGCGGTCTGCCGAACGGCTTGCGCTCCTTGGCGTACTTGACGCTCTCGTTGATGCAATATTGCGCCGCGCCCAACGACGACGCCGCCTGCCGAATCCGATTCTCGTGCACGAAATGCTGCGCGAGCGCGAGGCCGTTCTCCGGATCGCCCAGCGTCGAGTCGGCCGGCACCGTCACGTCCGTCAGCGAGATGCGCGGATGATCGGTCGGCATGTTGAAGGTCCACATGTACTCTTCGATCTTGAAGCCGGGGCTCTTGGTCGGAACGATGAAGCAAGTGATGCCGCGCGGGCTGCCGTCCTTGCCGCTGGTGCGCGCGAACACGAAGTCGTGGGTCGCGACGTGCAGCCCGGTGTTCCACATCTTGGCGCCCGTGATTTTCCACTGATCGCCCTCGCGCACTCCGCGCGTTTCCATCCAGGTTGCGTCGGAGCCGTGATTGGGCTCGGTCAAGCCGAATGCGATGCGCATCGAGCCGTCGAGAATTTTCGGGATGAATTCTTTTTTCTGTTTCTCGGTGCCGAAGTCG
>DASQHV010000379.1:0-7529 GCA_035631915.1 Candidatus Acidiferrales bacterium
GAACGCGCTCGCGGTGCCGTCGGAAGTCAGGGAATGGCGGATGCCGAAGCGATCGATTCCCTCGCGCAGGAATTCGCCGTTGCGATCGTCGCCGAGCTTGCCGAAAATTCCGGTCTTGAGGCCGAGCACGCGGCCCCATCCGAGATGATTGAGCACCAGCCCGCCGACCTGCGTGCGTTCGATCGCGGCGCTGGCGGTATGCGCGCGGAGCAGGATTTTTTCGTCGGCGCGGATGATGCGCGGCGTGCGGTAGAAGAGGTCGACCACCATGCTGCCGCATCCGGCGACATCGAGTTTTTCCTCAGCCATTGCGTCCCGCCGTTTTTAGCGCGACAGGGCGCTCGGCGCGCGCGTCGCACTCGCTGACCCATCCGCGCTCGAGCATCTCGGCATCGCGCTCGCGCATCGAGGCGAACCGCACGCTGAATTCGTGCCGCTCCGCGTCGGTCATCGTGGGCGTGCCCGTGCCGACCGCGTCGCTTTCGATCACGCCATGTTCTTTGAGCGCAGCCTTCAGACACGCGATGGTCGGCACGTAGGATTTCGCGCCGCGCCTGAAAGTGCAGGTCGCGCGAAAATCCTCGATCGCGTCCGCGTATAGATGCATCAGCTCACTGTCCGCGGAGCGGCAGACCTGCCACGCGCGCTGCCATTCACGCGGCATCGCATTGGCCGGCCCCGCGACGACGCCGTAGGGACGCGCGCGCTGCGTCAGGTAGCGGTTCCAGTAGTGGCGCATGCTGTCGGCGACGCCGGCGGGCGGCGCGAACAGGTCGAATATCAGGTACGCATTGCCGGCGTAGATCGCGAATTCGTGGCTCGCCTTGAAGTGCGATGCGGCGCGGGTGTAGTTGCCGATGACGCTCTTGCTCGCAGTGACCTTGATGCCGCGGACGTACGGCAGCCGGCTCATCTGCTTGACGTCGCGAGTGTGCAGATGCGGCGCTTTGCCGGGCGCCGCGATATCGGCGTTGTCGTACAGAAAAATCGGCAGCATGCGGCCGGTGCGATTGAACACCGCGCCGAAGTCGCGCTCGACAAAATGCGCCGGATGCTCAACATCCTTGATTGACAGCGGTGCGACGACCGCAGCGTCGGCATTCACGTCGAGGGCGTGCTCGAGATTTTTCAGCGTCTCGGCGCGCGTGTGAGCGGTGATGCCGGCCCATGCCTCGATCTTTTTCGCCGCCGACGCGCGCGCGAGCCGGCACTCCTCGATCGCGATTCGCACCACTGCCTGGCGGCGCGAATTGTCGATGCGATCCCATTCGCCGGTCGTGCCCGCGGCGAACACGATGTCCGCGCCATTGCCGTTCTGCAGCGCGAAGCGGACGACGCGCCGCTGCTGGTCCTCGAGCAGGCGGCCGTGGGCGTCGAGGATCGTGACGATCGGAACCGACAGTCCCGGCCGTGGAATATAGTCGTCGAGCCGCTGCACGGGCGCGATTCTACCAGAACCGGCCATCGCCTGCTGCCAGGCGTGCCGCTACCCGATGCCAAGTCCGATGTGCGTGATGAAGTTCCAATGTACTGCGTCCGAGGTGGCGTAATTTTCAAGCCGCGCGTCGATGGTGAACTTGTAGTTGCCGTCGCCCGAGAGCGCCGCGGGCGGCGGGTTGCGATACCAAATCGCTTTCTTGCACACGTCCAGCATCATCTTGTCGATCACGGCCTTGCCCGAGTGCTGCTCGACGACCAGCTCCGTCAGCTTGCCGTTCTTGTCCATGATGGCGGTGATGATGACGGGCTTGATGTCGGTTGGAAGTTTGAGTCGGGAAATCTCCTCAGTCTTCTCGGCGAGGCGCATCTGGGAAAATATTCGCTCGAGGATGACCTGCGAAAAATTCGCGAACTTGGCGGCCTTGTCGTTCAGCAGGCGTTCGACTCCGGGATCTTTGTCGGTGCCGACCGCGCGCTCGAATCCGGGCTGCGCCAGAAATGTGCGCGGCGAGTTGGGGTCGGAGTTGTTCGATTGCAGCAGCGCGGAGCCTCGTGTGGGCATGGCTTCCGGATGGAGCGGCTCGATCGGGACGCTGGACAGAGTTGAAAGGTCGGTCACGACTTTCGGCTGCGGCGAATCGGTAACCACCGGCGGGGGCGGCGGCTGATCCGCGCAACCCGCGATCAGAATCGCAACCGCGAGCGTCGAGGCGTGGCGTGCGAGCCGGGCAATCGTCATCTGGTTGAATCCTCAGTCGTCCTGCAACTCCAGGATTGCGGGACGCGCGTCATTGTAGTCGGCCAACGCGGCGTCGAACAATTCCTGGCCGAGCGCGCGCTCCTCGACGCGAACTCCCTCGTTGTGCTGACGGGCGATCGCGTCGCCGATTCGCGCGAGCAACTCCAGAGCAGGCGAGTAGTCGAGTTCCGCGGTCGCGCCGCCGGCGAAGGCGTACCATCCGTTGGGCAGTGTGCGCGAGCTCAACCGCGAGGTCAGACCGCCGTCGCCAGTCGCGAGCGTGTGCAGAAATTCGCCGGCCACCAGGTCCATAATTTTGTGGATTCCGGTCGGCGCGATCAGGTCGGGCACGGCGATCATCCGGTTCACAAACGTGACGCCGCCCTGGTCGCGGCTGTACTGCGTCGCGAAGCTGACGTTGTCGAGCCCGAAATTCATCTTGAGGCTCGTCACCTGCACCGACGCCACCGTGCGGTAGCCGCCGCGTTGGATTTCGTTCAGCGCCACGCTTTCGCCCGCGGGCTGCATCGCAGAGTTGAACGGCGTCAGCAGGCCGTTGCGAATCATGATGGTGCCGTGGATGTGCCCGCGGTCGAACAGCGAACGCGCCCAATAGTTGCCACGCGCGTCGAGCACCGCAGAGCGCGCCGTCACCGCCGGCACGACCTTGCGGTAGAAATCGTACAGCCGCGGATACTTCTTCAGCGCGTCCTCGTGAACCTCTGCGTCCACGTTGAGCAGCACGATCGGGCCGGCCGGCGAATTGAATTCATCGACGATGTTGTCGAACTTGAAATACTCGTCGAACTTCGCTGCGAGATGCGGCATCTGGCGATGAAATCTGCTCATCGCCGCGCGATCGTGAGTGTTGAAAGCGCCGGGTGCGGTGTCCCACGGCGGGTGCAAATCGCCATAGGCCTCGCGCAGAGTGGCCGCGGCCGCATCGACTGCGGCGCCGATGCCATAGGTGTCGATCAGCAACTCGCCGGCCAGAGTTCCGGTGACGGCTTTGATCGACGCCTCGCTGCTGCCGGGCGCGGGCTTTAGACCGAACACGCCGGAAAAGCGCGCCGGCTCCTCGGGACTGCGATATTCCGGCGTCAGATCGTAGAGATAGTCGTCATCGAGGGGCCGCCCCGCGACGGCGATCAGATGCGTACCGTCGGGATGGTCGGTCCATGGAATTCCGGGCTTCGAGTAGAGCGCCGCGGCCCGGATCATCGTCGATTGCCGTGGCGGCATCTTGTCGACCACGTCCTGCAGCGCCGGCGCGATCTTCGGATGAAACGAGATCTTGCGCTGAAATTCAATTTGGCGATCGAGGATGGCGACGGCGCGCGCGGCGCGGCCGGGCCCCGGCGGCGCCAGCTGAACGATCGGCGCGAATAAGGTCTGCGTCGCGGGAGCGAAGCTCGGTGCCGGCGTTCGCGGGATTGCGGGTTTCGCCACTGCTTTTTTGCCGGCTGGCGCAGGGTTCGAGGCGGCGGTGGCATTCGCGCCAATCGTGATTAAAATTGCAACTAGCGTCGAAAATAGAGTGGCGGCGAGGATTCTCACGCGGCGGCGCGCCGGCGTAATTGTGCCGGATCTCAGCCGATGATAATCTTTTCGCCACGAGACGAAGCAGTTAGAGACAGATAAATGAAAGCTGGAATTCATCCCGACTACCGCCGCTGCACGGTGACCTGTGCGTGCGGCAACACCTTCGAAACGCGCTCGACTTTGAAAGAGCTTCACGTCGAGGTCTGCTCGAAGTGCCATCCGTTCTACACTGGCACGCAGCGCCTGGTCGATACCGCCGGCCGCGTCGAGCGTTTCAATCGCAAGTACGGCATCAAGAAGCCGGCCGACAAGCCCGTCGAAGCGACCGCCGAGAAGTAGCATTGCAACTCCCGCCGCCTGCGGTGCTTCATGCACCCGGGTGCGCGGGGGAAAATATACCGGCACGGCCATCTGGCCGCGCCGTTTTTGTTTCATCTGCACGCGAAACGACGGGAAGTGACGGGCGATGCTGGATAAGGCAAGCGCGATCGAAGAGCGAGTGGCGGAAATCGAGCGCAAGCTGGCCGACCCGGCGACGCTCGGCAATCAGCGCGAGTACGCGCGGCTGGCGAAGGAGCGCGCGCAGCTGTCGGAAGCGGCGCAATGCGCTCGCGAGTACATTCGAATCGCCGCCGAGATTTCCGGGCACAAGGCGATTCTCGACGGCAACGACGCCGACTTGCGCGAGCTGGCCAAGGCCGAACTGCCGACGCTGCAGAAAAATCTCACCGCCGTCGAAGACAAGCTGAAGGAGCTGCTCACGCCGCGCGATCCCAACGATGAGAAGAACGTAATCCTGGAGATCCGCGCGGGTACCGGCGGCGACGAAGCGTCGCTGTTCGCCGGCGACTTGTTTCGCATGTACTCGCGCTACGCCGAGCGTCACGGATGGAAAGTCGAACCGCTCAGCCTCTCGGACACCGGCCTGGGCGGAATCAAGGAAGTGATCGCGCTGGTGAACGGGCGCGGCGCGTACTCGCGGCTGAAATACGAAGGCGGAGTTCATCGCGTGCAGCGCGTGCCCGCGACCGAGGGCTCGGGACGCATCCATACGTCGGCGGTGACCGTGGCGGTGATGCCGGAGGCGGACGACGTCGAGGTGAATATCAAGGAGGCGAAGGATTTGCGGATCGACGTGATGCGCGCGTCGGGGCCGGGCGGGCAGAGCGTCAACACCACCGATTCCGCGGTGCGAATCACGCACCTTCCGAGCGGGATGGTGATCATCTGCCGCGACGAAAAATCCCAGCACAAGAACAAGGCGCGAGCGCTGAAAATCCTGCGCGCGCGGCTCCTGGAGGCGGCGCAGGCCGAGCAGCAGGCGAAGATCGCGCAGACGCGGCGCTCGATGGTCGGCACCGGCGATCGCTCGGAGCGAATCCGCACTTACAATTTTCCGCAGTCGCGCGTCACCGACCATCGCGTCAACTTGACGCTTCATCAACTGGACAACGTGCTCGACGGCGGCATCGATCCGATCATCGACGCGCTGGCGGCCTTCGACCAGCAGCAGGCGCTGAGCGCGTAGGCGCGCGCGATGAGTCAGTCGGCGGCGGAGATGGCGCAGGCAACGTCGATGTCGCGCGCTCTCGAGGATGCCGGGTCGCGGCTCGTCGCGGCCGGCGTCGAGAGCGCGCGGCTTGATGCGGAACTGCTGCTGGCCGCCGCGTTGGGCGTGACGCGCACAGCGATGCTCACTGAGCGCGCAGCGCTCTCTGATGACGCGCTGAAACGTTTCGAGTCGATGCTGGCGCGGCGTGAGCGGCGCGAGCCGGTCGCATACATACTCGGGCACAAGGAATTTTACTCGCTCGATTTCGAAGTCAGCTCAGCCGTTCTGATACCGCGCCCCGAGACCGAGATGCTCGTGAGCGCGGCGCTCGAATCGATGGCGCGGCTTCGCGCGCCGCGCGTGCTTGACCTCGGGACGGGGTCCGGCGCGATTGCAATCGCAATCGCCGTGAACTCGCCCAATGCGCAGGTGACCGCCACCGACATCTCGGCCGACGCGCTTGAAGTGGCGCGGCGAAATGCGACGACTCATCGCGTAGCCGACCGGGTAACGCTGCGCCTGGCCGATTGCTTCGACGTCCGCGACGCGGGCGCGCCGCTCGGCCGCTTCGACCTGATAGCTGCGAATCCGCCCTACATAGATGACGGTGCGGTGGCCGGCCTGATGGCCGATGTGCGCGACTACGAGCCGCGCGTCGCATTGAGCGGGGGCGGGGGCGCCGGAGCCGACGGCCTGGAGTTCTATCGACGAATCGCCGCGGGCGCACAGGGGCATCTTGAAGCGGAGGGGGAGGTGATCGTCGAGGTGGGCGCGGCGCAGTCGCGCGACGTCGTCGGGATTTTCGAGCGCGCAGGACTCAATCCGCTCGCTGTGATAGACGACCTTGCTGGACTTCATCGAGTGGTGCGTGCGGCGCGAGTCTGACGATGGACAAGATGATCATTCACGGCGGCGCGCGGCTGAGCGGCAGCGTCGAGCTCAGCGGCAGCAAGAACGCGGCGTTGCCGATCATGATGGCCGCGCTCCTCACCTCCGAGCCGCTGAGGCTGACCAACGTGCCGCGGCTGCGCGACGTGAAGACGGCGATGGATTTGCTGAGCCAGCTCGGCGTCGAAGCGCGCTGGACTGACGATCACGCGGTCGAGCTGATCGCGTCCAAGATTACCTCGACTGAAGCATCGTACGAGTTGGTCAAGACGATGCGCGCGTCGTTCGTCGTGCTCGGCCCGCTGCTGGCGCGGGCCGGACGCGCGCGGGTCTCGACTCCCGGCGGATGCGCGATCGGCGCGCGCCCCGTCAATCTGCATATCTCGGGAATCCGCGCGCTCGGCGCCCGAATCCAGTTCCGCCACGGTTACGTCGAGGCGCACGCGGAAAAATTGATCGGCCGGCGCATCTGGCTGGACTCGCCATCGGTCGGCGCGACCGAGAATATCCTGATGGCCGCGGTGACCGCGCACGGCCGCACGACGCTCGAGAACGCGGCGCGCGAGCCCGAGGTGCAGGACCTGGCGCTGGTGCTGGTGAAGATGGGCGCAAAGATTTCCGGCGCCGGCACTCACGTGATCGAAATCGAAGGCGTCGAGCGATTGCACGGCGCCGAGCACAAGCTGATTCCCGATCGGATCGAAGCGGGCTCGATGATGGCGGCGGCGGCGATCACCGGCGGAGACGTGACGATCACCAATGCGCCGGTCGACCATCTCGAAGCCGTGGTGGCGAAACTGCGCGAGGCGGGCGCGGTCGTCGAGTCGAGCGGCCATGGCTTGCGTGTCACCCGCACGGCGGCGTTGAATCCGGTCGAGCTGCGTACGCTGCCATATCCGGGGTTTCCGACCGACCTGCAGGCGCAGATGATGGCGCTGCTGACGCAGGCCGAAGGAACGTCCGTGATCACGGAGACGCTATTCGAAAACCGCTTCATGCACGCGCTGGAACTCGCGCGGATGGGTGCGGATATCGTAATGAAGGGGCCGACCGCCGTCGTGCGCGGACCGTCGCGGCTGGGCGGTGCGCCCGTGATGGCGACCGACTTGCGCGCGAGCATGGGGCTGATACTCGCCGGCCTGGCCGCGGAACACAGCACCGAACTCAGCCGCATCTACCATCTCGACCGCGGTTACGAGGCGCTTGACGCCAAGCTCTCGAATCTGGGCGCCCGAATCGAGCGCGTGAGGGACAATTCGCCAAGCTAGCTCAGCTTAAGACATCGGAAAGCCTTAGATGTGCGATTTCGATCTTTCGTGGCCGCTTATAGTCTGGTATTCGCAAGGTCTTCTGACTCCTGTAGTTGCC
>DASQHV010000380.1:0-7062 GCA_035631915.1 Candidatus Acidiferrales bacterium
GAATGTTGCGGACGCCAGGATCGCAATCGCCGCAATCGTCAAGGCGTGTGCAATCTTCGAAACTCGCGGCAGATGAAAGAAGCGGACTTGCGGCTCCCATTGAGCGATCGACATGGCGATAAGCCCTCCCGGCGTACAAAAGTTCCGGCTGGCGACAGCTTCCCCCGATCCCCCCGAGCGCCCGCAGCACGATGTGTCGCGCCGGAAGATAGCGTGAATTTGAGCGAGCAACAAACGGGTTTGCGAATTTAACGAGGACATGGAGTGGTCGATGGTGCCGAGGGCGGGACTTGAACCCGCACATGCTTGCGCACGGAGGATTTTGAGTCCTCTGCGTCTGCCATTCCGCCACCTCGGCACGTGGAGCGGGCGCTCGCGCGAACCGACATCTTAGGCAAAGCCCGCAGGCGCATCAACGGATTGCGAAATACGCGAGCTCGCTCATAGCAGCGTCGGAGGGTGCGACTTCGTGCGCGTCGATCATCGACGCTGCCGTGCTTCGACAATCGTGGCCTATCTCCGGTCGCGATTACTCGCGGCTGACGCCGAAATATCACTCCAGCCGCCAATAGTCAGTCCGATTTCCATCGATATATTGATTTCCGTTGCAACGCGTCGATTGGCGAGTCCACTCTATTGCATGGAAGCAATTGCCGAGCGCGCCGTCGCGTCCGTTCGAGTTGCGCCGCCGTTGTTCACTCGCGCGGGACTCAAGCACGCGGCCGGAAATACGGCGCTCGCGATCTCGTTTCTCGTTGCGATGCTTCCCGCGGCGAAAAAGATCCACTGGAGTATCGACGGCGCGGCCAACCTGATCTGGCTGGGTGGCGCGCTGATCATGGCGGCGATGTCGTTTGTGCGGACGCCGCCACGCCGCGCGATGATCGACGCGTACTCGCTGGGCGCGACCGGCGGGATGCTGCTGTTGCCGTGCCTGATGGTTCCGGTGAATCGCTCGCACGGTGCGCTGGCCTTTGCCGGCGTGACGCTCGAACTGCTCGGCGTCATGCTTACTCAGGTAGCGCGCGTTTATATGGGACGTAGCTTCGGAATCTTGCCCGCCAACCGCGGGATCGTCTCGCGGGGCCCTTTCGCCGCCGTGCGGCATCCAATTTATATCGGATGGCTGGTGCTCTCGATCGGCTATGCGCTCTCGTACCCGAGCGCGCGCAACGCGCTCCTGATAGTCGCGACTCTGCCGTTCATGGTTTGGCGAATCGAGCAGGAAGAGGCGCTGCTGTGCGACGATCCCGAATACCTGAGCTACACCCGGCTGGTGCGGTTCCGCTTGTGGCCCGGCATCGTGTGACTGTCGCACCGTCGCTGAGTATCTGACTGACTATATCACTGGCTATTCGACTGAGTAGTCAGACGGCGCGATCCCGATCGGGTGCCGAGCAGATACAGCCCTCCCGCGAGCGGCGTCGATAGCACCATCGCAAACGCCAGTCCGCCGATCACGGCGATCGCGAGAGGTTGTTGGACCTTGGCGCCAGCGCCATAGCCCAACGCCAACGGCAGCAATCCCGCTGCTGTCGCGAGCGTGGTCATCAGGATTGGGCGCAGCCGCGCCTTGGCCGCCTCGTACAACGCCGCGTGCGGCTCGGCGCCGCCGCCGACTTCGCGTTCGGCGTGATCGAGGAGCAGGATGCCGTTCTTGGCGGTGATCCCCGCGACCATGATGATGCCCATGAACGACGAGATGTTGAGCGTGACGCCCGTGGCGTCGAGCGCAAGCAGGCTGCCGGCCAGGCACGCCATCGCGGCGACCAGGCACGCGAGCGCCGGCGTCAGGCGCGAGAACTCCCAGACCAGAATGAGGAACATCAGGATGGTGCCGGCGACGAGCACCAGCGCGAGCTCGCGGAATGCCTGCTGCTGCTGCGCGTAGAGGCCGCCGTATTCGATCGAGACGCCGGGCGGCAGCGCCATCTGCGACAGGGTTTGCTGCGCTTCTCTGACCGCGGTTCCGAGATCCAGGTTCTCGAGTCGCGCCGTCACGTGGACGACCGGGCGCTGGCGTTCGCGCGCGATCTCGCTGCGCTCGCCGAGAAAGTTCAGCGTCGTGACCGAGGCGAGCGGCACGCGCGCGTTGGTCGGTGATTTCAGCAGCACCTCGGACAGCGTACCGAGATCTTCATGAAAGGCGTCGGGGTAGCGCACGCGCACGTTGAGCGGTCGGTCGCCTGAGAGCACGCTGGTGGCGACGGTGCCTTCGACGACCGTAGTGAGCGCGGTGCGGATGTCGTCGGCGCTGAGTCCATAGCGCGCCGCCGAGGTGTAGTCGATCGACACCTCCTGTTCGGGGATGCTCATGATGATTCCGTCGGCGACGTCGACGAAGCCGTGCAACCTGGACAGGCGGGCGGCAACTTCGCGCGCGACCGGCTCGATCGAATTCGCGTCGGGGCCGAATACCCTGATTTCAATCGGCTCCGGAAATCCGGACAGGTCGCCGATCAGGTCCTGCAGCACTTGGGCGAACTCGATGCGCACGCCGGGGACGGAACTCCTGATTCGGCCGCGGATGGAATCGATCACCGTGTCGATGTCGCGTTTGCGATCGGGTTTCAGACGCACGGAAATGTCGCCGCGATTCGACTCGGTCAAAAAGAATCCCAACTGGCTGCCGGTGCGACGGCTGAAGGCGACGACCTCGGGCGTGGTGGTCAGGATTGATTGAATGGTGGCGAGCAGCGCGGTGGTGTCGGGCAGGGTGCTCTGCGGTGGCGTGAAGTAGTCGAGGATGAAGGCGCCCTCGTCGAGTGGCGGCAGGTAGTCAGTGCCGATATTGCGATAGACGGCAAACGAGACGGCAATCGACGCGAGCGCGGCGACGATCGCGAGCGCGGGCAGCGCGATAAAAGGGCGCAACATCGACAGGAAGGCGGTCTGCACCGCGCCGTACATGCGTCCGGCTTCGCGCGCGCTGCGGCGCAGGCGCTCCAACGCCAACTCGATCGCGGGCGTGAAGTAAATCGCGAGCACCAGCGAGATCGCCAACCCGCCTCCCAGCGTCGCAGCGAGAGAGCGGAAGAAAACCCCGGTCACTCCCGAAATGAAAACCAGCGGCGCGAACACCACGATTACCGTCATGGTGGAGGCGAACAGCGGACGCCCAAGATGCGCCAATGCGCCGGACACCGCTGCGTCCGCGGAATTGCCGCGCGCGAGCTCGCGATGAATCGCCTCGATCATCACGATCGCATCGTCGATGAACAGCCCTATACCCGCCGCGAGTCCGCCGAGCGTCATCATGTTGAAGGTGAGGCCCACCGCCTTCATCACCACGAACGTGATCGCGACCGTGCACGGCACGACGATTGCGGCGACCAACGCGGACATCGGACTCATCGTGAATGCGAGCACCACCAGCACCGCCAGGACGAGGCCCAGCAAAATCGCGTCGCGCACACTGTTGAAGGACTCGGTCACAAGGTCCGACTGATCGTACGAGACGGAGAACTGAACGTCGGGATAGCGGCGGCGGAAGTCGTCGAGGACGCGGCGCGCGTCGGCGGCGATTTGCACCGTGTTGCCGCTGGGGCGGCGCGAGATTCCGACCAGCACTGCAGCGCCATGCTCGGACGCGGCGCGGATGAAGTCCTCGCGGATGCCGAGCTCGACAGAGCCGACGTCGCTGACGCGAACCGGCTGTCCGCCAACGGTCGCAAGCGGAACCGCGGCGATTTGGTCGGCGCGATGCAGGTCGGTGGTGACGACCGTCAGCAGCATCCGATGAGACTCGTTCATGCGGCCGGCCGACGCGACGACATTGTTTTTGGCCAGACCGCTCACCACGTCGGCGGGCGCGAGGTCGTGCTGCAGCATCCGCGCCGGATCGAGCCGCACGACGAACTCGCGATACTTGCCGCCGATCACGCCGACGCGGTAGGTGCCGTCGATTCGATGAAAGCTGGGCACCAGGTCGTAGTTCGCGATGTCGGTGAGCTCGGGCAGGCTGCGGACCGCGGAGCTCATGCTGATGTCGAGAATCGGAAAAGTGCCGGTGGTCAGCAGCACCAGGTCGACCGAGGCTTCGGCCGGCAACAGCGATCGCGCATGCGCCACCGCCGTACTCAGCGTCTGGAAGCTGATGACGGGGTCGGAGTCCTCGCCGAAGGTTACGTCTATTTCGGCGCTGCCGCGCGTCGTGGTTGACCGCACCATCGTCACGCCGGCGACGCCGTAGGAGGTCTCCTCGAGGGGGCGCGTCACTGACGCGAGCATCTGTTCGGCCGGCAGGTCGCCGCTGTCCGCCAGGATGGTCGCGCGTCGAAAAACGATCTCCGGAAACACGGCGCTCGGGATGGTTGAGGCCAGGATCATTCCAAGCGCGCTCGCCGCGAGCACGGCGATCAGTGCCAACGATGACGTGCGGCGGGTCAATTTTCGCCCGCGCCGATGCGCACCCTGAGTTTGTCGGACAGCGCGTAGCCGCCGGAGGTCACGACCTGGTCGCCGGCCTTCACGCCCGCGGTGACTTGCGCCACGCTCGAGTCGCGCAGTCCAACCTCGATGCTGGTTCGATGCGCCAGGCCGTCGGGTCCGACCACGAAGACGTAGTAGCGATTCGTGCCTTCGTCCTGGAACAGCGCTACGACCGGGATCACGATCGCGTCATCAATCGTAGCAGTCTCGACGCGGACTTCGACCGGGGCGCCGGTCTCCGCGATTCGCTCCGAGCCGGTGAAATCGAGGCGCACGGTGGAACTCGCGCTAGTGGCGTCGAAGGTCGGCATCACGGCCGCAACGCGCGCGGGAATTTTCGCATCGGGGCGAAAAGGCGTCGTCACCGTCGCGAGCATCCCTGGGCGCACCTGCGAAAGTTGATTGACCGGAACGGCTGCTTCGACGTGGAGGCTCGCGGGATCGATCAGATCGACGAGCGGATCCAGGTCGGCGACCATCTGTCCGCTGGTGACCGGCGGCTGCGAGACGACGCCGCTCTCCGGCGACACCACGGGAATTCCGTCGGTGTGATTGTAGCGGCCGACCGACTCGGCGAGCGCCTGCGCGTCCTGCTGATCGATCTTTCGCGCAACCGCCAGCCCCGCCTCCGCCGCTTCAATCTCGCGGTTGATGATTCGCGCGATGACCTGATGGCTCTTCACGGTGTCGCCGCTGATCAACTTCATCCCGACGACGCGGCCCGCGGTTGGCGCGCGAATGATCACGTGGCGCATCGCGACGGTCCGGCCGAGCAGCCTGAGCTCGCTGCGCATTGGCTGCACTTTGGCCCTGGAAGCGGTGACGAGCAGGACGGGTTCGACCGGTTTCGTGTTTTCGGAGTCGCTCTTGGAGCCGCCGCATCCGCCGATAAACGCCGCAGCGAAGAACACCGCGGCGACGGCGCGCAAGGAACGTCCGGATCGATCGCGTGGCGAAACCGTCATGGTTGAGTCTGGCCGTACAGGAGATTGGTCTCGGCGACCGATTCGCGCGCGGCAAATTCCTGGTCGTGACGCTGCAGGCGCAACTGCTGCGCTTGCTGGAACGCGTCGAGCACCTCGAGCATCGTCGCGCTGCCGCCGCCCAGGAAGCGCGTCCACGTGAGCGCAAACGCGTCGTCGGCCGTGGGCTGCGCACGCTGCAAAATTTCGAGCTGGCGGCCGGCTTGATCGTAGCGCAGCGACGCGTCGGCAATCCGGCGTGTGAGCAGGTACTCGGCCTGACGCGCCTGCGCGGCCGCCGCGTGCTGCTTGGCCTGCGCCTGGTCGATGTGCGACGAAATCAATCCGCCGTCGAACAACGGCATCGAGAGCACGCCGTCATAGGAAGCGCCGCCGTGTTGCGTCACTGTGCTCGGCGGATCGATGCCGAGAAATCCGGTCGTCAACGCCAACTGAAAGGTGGGCAGCCGCTCCGCGCGGGCCGCTTTGACCTGCGCCTGAGCCGACGAAATCGCACGCTCGGCCGCTTGGATAACCGGACTGCGCGCGAGGTCGCCAGCTGCCTTCGGCGGCACTCCGGTAATCGGTGCGATATCGAGGTCGGGTTGATTGGGCTCGCCGATGAGCGTGCCGAGCACCACCGACGCGCGCTGCGAATTGCCGCGAGCAGTGTCGAGCGCGAGTTCAACGGTGTCGCGCGCGGTGCGGAACTTGAGCACATCGTTGGCGATCACGCGCCCGCTCTTTTCCAGCGCTTCGATCGTCGTCACGTAGCGGGTCAGGCGCTCGAGGCTCGACTGCAAATCGCGCTGCGTATCTCGCGCGCGCAAGAGGTCGTAGTACGCAATGGTCGTGTCGAAAACGATCTGCGCGCGAGCGGCGGCGATCCCGAGCTGCGCGGCGTCGCGCACGTACTCGGCGGCGCGCAGTCGCGCCTGGCGGCGGCCCCAATCCCACGCGGTGTAGTCGAGTGAGAGCAGTCCGGTCGAGAGCCCGCGATTGGTAACAATCTGGCTGTAGCCGGGGGCCTGGTAGTATTCGGCGCCGGTCGCAACGCTCGGGAACAGCGGCGCGCGCTGCTCGCGCACGTGGGCGGTGCTCATCTCGCTGGCGGCGGCCGCGAGTTCGACCGCCGGTGCGACGCGCAACGCCCGCGCGACGGCATCAGAAAGAGTGAGCGGTGCGCAGGTCGCCGTCGAAACCCAACCGAGAGTCACAAGCGCAAGCACCACCGCAGATAGTTCGCCGTGTGTACGCTCCATCGGCGAGAGGATAGCAACGGTCCAGCGCGTGGGCGAATTAACAGATGTTCAGGTCCGCAACCAACAAGCGGCGTAGGATTCAGCCTGCGGCGGCTGCGCGATTTGGTTCAGCATCGCTGAGCGGTAGCGTGACGACAAATTCACATCCGCCGCCAGTGCGATTGCGCGCGGAGATCTCGCCGCCGTGCAGGCGCGCGATTTCCCGGCACAAGCTGAGACCCAAGCCGCTGCCCTCGCGCGGAGCGTTTGCGCCGCGATAGAAGCGATTGAAGATCAGCGGCATCTCATCGGGAGGAATTCCGGGGCCGCTGTCCGCGACGCGAATTGTCGCGCGATTCGACTCGGAAGTGACGGCGACTTCGATCGATCCGCCCTCGGGAGTGAACTTCAGAGCGTTGTCGAGCAAG
>DASQHV010000381.1:0-14804 GCA_035631915.1 Candidatus Acidiferrales bacterium
GCTCCCGCTTCGTTTTCCGCTCCGCGCGCCGAATCCCTCAGGCGCGGGTCCCGCGCGCCATCGCCGCGAGCGCGACCGCGCACCAGGTCGCTTCGAGCACGACGAACGGCGCGAATCCGATCAGATACGACGCGTAGCACGAGACTCCGGCGCCCAACGCGTTAATCGCCTGGTACGCGATCGTGTTGGTTCCGAGCAGGCCGAACAGGTTCAGGAAAAACGCGATCAGCAGCATCGCGACGCCAATCGATCCGACGATTTCCGCCATCGACATCGTGTGACCTCCCTCTGATACCGCCTCTTCTCGTCGCTCGGCCCTCATAGAGGAATTTGCCGCACTCTGGCAAATGCCGCGTCAACAGTTGCGGTGAACCCCTGCCGTGAGCTACCGAGTACGTCGAACACCGCGAGGACGAATCAGCTATGCCCTATCTCGATCGCGACGGAGTAAAAATCTACTACGAAGAGCGGGGAACCGGACCCGCGATCCTGCTCTCGCACGGCTACAGCGCCAGCGCTCGCATGTGGCAGGGCCAGCTCGACGCGCTGTCGGACTCATATCGCCTGATCGCGTGGGACATGCGCGGTCACGACCGCTCCGACTCGCCGGAGAATCCAGCGCTCTACTCGCACGACGCGACGGTCGCCGACATGGCCGCCATTCTCGACGCGTGCAGGGTCGATCGCGCGGTCATCGGCGGCCTGTCACTCGGCGGCTTCATGTCGCTGGCGTTTCACCTGGCGCATCCCGCGCGAACTTTGGCTCTGATGCTCTTCGACACCGGCCCGGGCTACAAGAGAGACGAGCCCCGCCAGGCTTGGAACCGGATGGCGGAGAGCACGGCGGTGGCTTACGAAACACAAGGGCTCACTGCCGCGGGAACCAGTGCTGAGGTTACGCTGGCTCGCCATCGCAGTGCGAAAGGACTCGCGCTAGCGTCGCGCGGGATGCTTTCGCAGACGGATGGCCGGGTGATCGAATCCCTGCCCGGCATTTCAGTGCCGACGCTGGTTCTCGTCGGCGCCGACGATGCGCAGTTCCTGCCGTCGGCGGAGTACATGGCCGCAAAGATTCCGCACGCCGAGAAAGTGGTCCTCGCCGGCGCCGGCCACGCTGCGAACATCGATCAGCCGGCCGCGTTCAACTCTGCGGTGCGCTCATTTCTACAGCGCGTGACCCACTAAACGCTCGCTCGTCGGTCAATCGGCCTCGATCGTTTTGAACCCAGCCGCGTGGATTTGGTCGATTATTGCCGCGCGCTGCGCGTGAGTCGTGCTGGCCAGCAATATGTAGGTGACCCCGCGCGCCGGAACCGCCGGCCAAACGTCCTGTATTTTTCCCTGCGCAACGAGTTGCTTGCCTAGCGCACCCGCGATGTCCAGGTCTGTTTCCTTATCGGCAACGACGGTTAGAACGGCTTGCATGACGCCTCCTTTGTTTCGCGGATCGCCGGTCGCGAATCCCGCTCCCGCTGAATTACGGACTTTCCCGCCATGCGGCAAGCCGCGCATCCGCGGACGTCATGCTGGCGGGTAGCTGATATGGTGCGACGCGGCGGGAATCGGCATGATGTAAGCAGGGGTGGTGACGGGGGTTGCACGGCGGAACTTCAGCGACACGGGTTGGCGACAACTTAACGAACCTGATACCCGACCGTTTGCACGCAGGCCGCGCAGCTCTGAAATCTGCGCGCGCGGCCGCCGAATTGCCGAGGTGTCGCGGCGAACGATCACAGTTCGAGACTCGACCAAGGACCAAACGCTAGAATGGCCGTTCCTCCCCTGACTGAACCGAACCGCGACCTGTTCAACAAGCTGATCGATCATCACATCCGTTTCTCGCTCGCGAAACGGCGGA
The DNA here is from genome assembly GCA_035631915.1 of Candidatus Acidiferrales bacterium. GTDB lineage: Bacteria > Desulfobacterota > Binatia > Binatales > Binataceae > Binatus. Next base: position 1,859 of record DASQHV010000381.1, read on the forward strand.
TCCAGCTCGCCAAGCACGACTGGTATCGCGCCACGGCGCTGGTGGTGCGCGACATCCTGGTCGAAAAGATGCTCGCCACGCGCGCGCGCTTCGACCGCAGCAACGCCAAGAAGCTCTACTACCTTTCGCTTGAGTTTCTGATCGGCCGCTCGCTGGAAAACAATCTTTTCAACCTCGGCATCATCGACACCTGCCGCGAATTTCTCGCTGAGAACGGATTTGATTTGCAGATCCTGTTTGATGAAGAGCCGGACGCGGCGCTGGGCAACGGCGGCTTGGGCCGCTTGGCGGCGTGCTTCCTGGACTCGATGGCGACGATGGATCTGCCGGGCTATGCCTACGGAATCAACTACGAATACGGACTCTTTCGCCAGGAGATTCGCGGCGGCTACCAGGTCGAGCGGCCCGACGCGTGGCAGCGCGAAACTTCGCCATGGTTGATCGCGCGGCCGGAGGACTCGTGCCTGATTCCGGTCTACGGGCGCATCGAGCATCGCATCGACCGCAAGGGCGAGTACAACCCTGCGTGGGTCGATCGACGCGTGCTGGTCGGGGTGCCGTCGGATTTGCCGATCGCGGGCTTCGGCGGACGCACCGTCAACTTCGTGCGGCTTTATTCCGCGGGCGCCTCCGACGAGTTCGACATGCAGATCTTCAACGCCGGCGACTACGTCAAGGCCGTCGAGCAGAAGATGTTCTCCGAGACCATCTCGAAGGTGCTCTACCCGTCCGACGCGGTTGCGGCCGGCCGCGAACTGAGATTGCTGCAGGAATATTTTTTCGTCGCTTGCGCCGTGCGCGATATAGTCCGCGAGTTCTTGACCCGTGGCTACGATATCAGTGACTTCCCATCGCGAGTGGCTATTCAACTGAACGATACGCATCCCGCACTGACTATTGCAGAGTTGATGCGCACGTTTATCGACGAGTACGACTTGCCGTGGGCCACCGCGTGGGATCTCACGCGCGCGACCGTTGCATATACTAATCACACGCTGATGCCTGAGGCGCTGGAACGATGGCCGGTCAGCCTGCTCGAGCGCGTCGTTCCGCGCCATCTGCAGATCATCTATGAGATCAATCGGCGCTTCCTGGCCGAGGCGGCGCAGGTCTGGACCGATGACCCCGAGCGGATGAAGCGCGTCTCGATCGTGCAGGACGCTTACGAAGGCCAGGTCCGCATGGCGCACCTCGCGATCATCGGCAGCCACAGCGTCAACGGCGTGTCGAAGCTGCACTCGGAACTCGTCAAAACGCGCCTGGTTCCGGACTTCCATGAACTGTGGCCCGATCGATTCAGCAACAAGACCAACGGCGTGACGCAGCGGCGATGGCTGTTGATGGCCAATCCCGGCCTGGCCAGCCTGCTCGACGCGACGATCGGGGAAAAGTGGACGACCGACCTGGAACAACTGCAGGGCGTCGAGAAGTTCGCCGACGACCCGGAGTTCCAGCGTCGCTTCTCGGCGATCAAGCGTCACAACAAGGAGCGCCTCGCAAGAATCGTCAACCGCATCGCGGCCGTGGACTTTGACCCCACTGCGATTTTCGACATCCAGGCCAAGCGGATTCACGAGTACAAGCGGCAACTGCTGATGGCGTTGGGGATCGTGCACCAGTACCTGACCATCGTCGAGGACGGAGTCACACCGCCGCAGCCGCGCGCGTACATCCTCGCGGGCAAGGCGGCGCCCGGCTACTGGGCCGCGAAAATGATCATCAAGTTGATCAACAGCCTCGGCGAGGTGATCAACAACGACCCGCGCACCCACGATATGATCAAGGTCGCGTTCCTGCCCGACTACCGGGTCTCGCTGGCCGAGAAAATCATTCCCGCCGCCGACGTCTCCGAACAGATCTCAACCGCCGGCCGCGAGGCGTCGGGTACCGGCAACATGAAGTTTGCGATGAACGGCGCGCTGACCGTCGGAACGCTGGATGGCGCAAATATCGAAATCCGCGAGGCCGTCGGCGCCGAAAACATTTTCATCTTCGGACTGACGGCCGGACAGATCGAAGAGCTCACGGCCAAAGGTGAATACCGGCCGCGCGACTACTACGACGCCAACCCGCACCTGCGGCGCGTGCTCGACGAACTGGCGTCCGACCGCTTCTGCCCTGGCGAGCCGGGATTGTTTCGCTGGGTCCGCGACGTACTGCTCAATCGCGATGACTACTTCCTGATGGCGGACTTCGACGAATACACCAAGACCCAAACTGAGATTTCAAAGCAGTATCAAGAAACCGCCGCCTGGACCCGCAAGGCAATACTCAATGTCGCTCGCATCGGCATGTTCTCCAGCGACCGCGCCGTGGCCGAGTATGCACGCGAGATTTGGCATTTGGACAGAAGTTAGAAACATGGAATAGTCAGTCGCGGAGATTCGCGAATGAGTACTTTGACTACGATGCAGGAAACCATTCCGCCGCTTGGGGCGCTGCTGGGCATAAGATTCCTAAGCGCGGCGCCGGAGCGCATCACGGCCGAAATGTTCGTGCGCGACGATCTCTGCACCACACCGGCGGTGCTCCACGGCGGCGCCATCATGGCCTTTGCCGATACGCTTGGCGCGTGCGGAACGGTGCTCAACCTGCCGGCCGGCGCCGGCACTACGACCATCGAGTCGAAAACCAACTTCATCGCGGCGGCCGCGGTCGGCACCAAGGTGCTGGCCGAGTGCGTGCCGCTGCATCGCGGCAAGCGCACGATGGTGTGGCAGACGCGCATCACAACGGCGGAGGGACGGCTGGTCGCGATGGTCACGCAGACCCAGATGGTCCTGGAGCCGCGCGCGCCCGCTCCCAAAGCCTAGATCACGTCGGCGTCGAAGGTCGCGGTTTTGATCTGGCCGGCGCGTTTGAACTGGAAAAATATCCGGTAGCGTCCGGCTTTCGGGAATCCATAGGGCATCGAGATTTCCGGCGGGACATTTGCGGCCGCGCCGCCCGGCGTCTTCGACATCCCAGGCATATCCATCGCATTCATCGCCGCCCCCGCCGCGCCCATCCCGTCACTCGCCATCATTACGGCCGCCATCGGCACTGTTCCCGACGGATGGATGTGCGCGAACACGCTGAAATCTCCCGCGACGATTACCGCGTGCGCCGCCATCCCCATGTAGGGTTCGAGATCGCGCGCCGGCGCACCCGCCTTGTCCTGCACCACGAATCGCAGCAGCATCGGCACGTTTGCTCGAATCGCATCGTGCTGCCACAGCACGCGAGTGCCGTCGTCAAGCACCGCGGTCGTGGAGTCTTTCGATTGATCGAGCGGCGACGCTGAACCGGACGAGTCGTCGCCCGTCATTGGCGCGCCGGAAACTTGCGGCAGATCGATCTTGCCGACGAGCGTCCACGGAAATCCGGAGTTGTCCACCACGTCGGCGAAGACCTTGTAGCTACCCGGCTCCATCGCCGGCAGATCTTCCGCGAACGCGCCATCGCCGGCCGTCGACGGATGCAGATGCCACAGGCGGTCGAGGCCGGGCGAACGAATCAGGAACAGATGCATGAGATGCCCGTGATCCGGCACCAACTGCTCCACTACGTTGTATCTGAGCCAGCGTTTGTTGGACGCGGCTGCGCGAATCAGCAGGCGATTCGGTCCGGCGAGCGTCAATGACAGACCAGGCGGCTGGAACATTCGGGTGGCCGCGAAGAAATCATTTGCGTCGGCGTTCCACCAAACGAATGCAAGATAATAAACCGCGCAAACTGCCACCGCGGTTACCGCCATCGCGCGCCTGCCGCGACGCCGCGCATCAGGCGTGAGCTCGCTTCCCTCTGCGAGCGTTGAGTCGCGCGCCGCCGCGCCGACGATCGAGACCGCGCCAATTCCAAGCGCGATCGTCAAAGCCAGCAGGATTGCGCCGAGCCAGCGCGGCATCGGCAGCATCTTGCGCGCGAACGACGGCACCGGCACCGACATCGTGGCCGCGCCGCGCGCGCCGTCGACGTTGAGCAGCACTCGCAGCGAGCCGTATTCCATCAGCCAGAGGCTGGAGGAAAACATCTTGGGATCCGCGCTCGACTGTTGCGCCTGGTCGGGAACCGGCGCGTAGTTGGAGCCGGCGCCGGTGAGGCGCGTGACCGAGGTCGCGATGCGCTGGACGTCGCCGGACTGCGCGCGAACGTCCACGGTAGCGACGCCGGGAATCACCTGCGGAACCGTCACCGTGACGATCAGATGATAAGGTCCCGCGTCGCCTTCATAGAAGACGTTGGGGCTGCCGACATGCGCCGACGCGGTGCCCGCGAAAAAGCATGAAGCCGTCAGCACCAACGCCGCGCCGAGGGAGGCAGGCAGCGTTCGAAGATCGGAAAATCGCGGTCGCGAGAACATCCGGACGCCGCGCAAATCAGCGCCGGACTTTCCGCATCCAGTTGCCGAAGAGCATCGCGATCGAACAAAACAGGATCGAAGAGATGAGCGCAACGATCATCCCGTGAACCATCGCGGCCTGAGTCTTGTCGAGCTGCGCAAATCCGTACGGATTGTAAGTTAGGTTGGCGGGATCGTTGTAGCTGAAGTAGATCGTCCCGAAAATCCGGTTGCGCGCGGCCGCCGAAATCAGAAAATCAGCGAACGGCCACTGCGCCGCGACGTACGCCGCAAGATACACGACTCCCGCGACGATTCCCGACTTCCATCCTCCCCAGCGCGCGCCCAGCTTCTGTCGCAGAATATCGAGCGCGAATGCCGGCACGATCAACAGCGTGGGAAACCACAGCGGTACCATGTGCGTCACGTGCTGATACACCGGACCGAGCTTGGGCGCCGCCGGGAAGAGCGGGAAAATCCACAACGCGGCAACGAACAGGATCGTGTAGATGCCGGCCATGATCGTCGCGGGCCAGCGCGAACTCGAGACGCACGTGATGCCGATCAGCACGATCGGAAACGCGCGCGCGACTGCGATGTAGAACGCCGAGCTGTGCATGAACTCCATCGGCGTCGACTCGAGGTTGAACAGCGCCGCGCCGAAAATTTCGATCCCGCCGACGAACAGCAGCAGACGGTCGAGCTTGACGCGATATTCCCCCGACGCGCGATTCATGTTCGCGCAGATCAGCAGCAGCGCACCAAGCGTGATCATCCCCTCGCCCAGCGCGAGTATCGAATGGGGCAGGCTGACGATCTTTACGTCGAGGCCGTAGGCGGCGTGCCACCAGTTATCGAACGGCGCCGACGTGAGCATCGCGAACCCGCCCCACGCCGCGATGAAGCATCCGAGCGGCCCGCGAAAGCCCCACACCGAGACGGAATTTTCGCGCGCCTCACGCGATGCGCCGAAGGTGGTCGTCAGGATGGTGTAGCCGCTCGCGATTCCCGCCATGATGCCTGCGAGGTAGACCGCCATATGCGCCGGCGTCCAGAAGGTGTCGCGCCCGATCGAGATATGCCACGAGATGTCCCAGTACCCGCCGAACGCGTCGGCCACCACCGCGAGCGCGAGGCACCACACGTACCAGGGGATTGTCGCGACGCGCGCTGCTTCTATCGTGCGATCGACGACTTTCGCGCGGCTGTCAAACGCCACATCTTGAAAGGTGGTTTGTCCCATCGTCGGCAATCCCGGCCCGTCGCGATCGGAAAGAAATTGGTGGAGCAGAAGGGATTTGAACCCTCGACCCCTACGTTGCGAACGTAGTGCTCTCCCAGCTGAGCTACTGCCCCATCACCGGTGCGCGGCGCGCTTATGATCGTGAGATAACTGACTTCACGTAAGCTCGCAACCCGTCTGCCAATTGTGGGAAACTTCGACGGATTTTCTCGGGGGACGCCGGTGGAGAATGCCGTGCCTCGCGCGACTTCAGTATTGGCCGATCGAATCAAGTACCGGCTGAGGGCCAAACCTCATTTGGTCGTCCGACTGCTGAGGAAGTGAATCTTGATCAAGGGGAGAAATGTCATGCCTCGCAGGATGTTGATTACGGTATCGATCGCGGTCGTCATCGCGGTCGCGATCGGTTCGGTAGCCGCGCACGCTGCCGGGGGTGCATGCGCCCTGCTCACCGCCAAAGATGTTACCGCGGTGTTGGGTATGCCGGTGAAGGGACTGGACGCGGGTGACTCGGAGGAGTGCATGTACGCGAGCGAGACTCAAGATTCCGCGGGTGAACAGGCGACCGTGACTCTTAGAGTTCACGGCGGACGCGCCGATTTCGATCAGAGCGTCAGCATGGGACAGCAATACGGTATGCCCTACACCCCACTGAGCGGTTTGGGTGACAAGGCATACGAGAACAACAAGTGTGGGGAACAATGCGCCACAGTGGGTGTGATGAAGGGGAAGGCTTATTTCACGGTAATGGTGCAGGAAGACCCCAACCACTCCCGATCGGCGGTCGCGCTGGCGCGCAAAGTCGCCGATCGGATCAAGGCCAAATAGCGGTTCGCGCGGTGAAACTTCGACGGATCTTTTCCGTGGCTTTGGCCGGCGTGCTCGGCTTTGCAGCGCAAGTTGCACCCGCTCGGGCCGACACCTACGGGGCGATCGCATATTCCGAGCAGAACGCGGCCTACGCCTGGTCGGTCGACATGGGCAACGCCGAAGACGCCAACTCCACGGCGCTTTCCAGCTGTACCAGGAAAGGCGACGGCTGCAAGGTCGTCATCAGCTTTTCGAACAGCTGCGCTGCGCTTGCAGTCGGGACTAACAACCGCTTCGCGACAGGCCAGGCAGGCACCAGGCAGCAGGCCGAGAGCGACGCCTTGAACGCTTGTCGCGCCAGGGGAGTGACCCGCTGCGACATCAAGCTCGCTTACTGCGTCAACCCGCCCAACTTCATCGCAAAGCCCGGGCTGTGGAACCTGGTCAACCAACCGGAGACCCATGGAAAACTCCAGCCTGCAGTCACGAGCACCCGATGCATCAAGCCGCAAGACATCCCCGCCGACAACTGGGTATTCGTGCTCGATTCTGCGGCTGCCGACGCCACATGCTCGCGAACCTTCTTCAACGCGACCAGCAACTCGATCGAGTGGCGGTTCGTGTGTAGCGGTCCGGCCCCAAGGACCTCGGCGGGCTCAATCAAGTTCGACAGCCCGGAGCACTACGCTGGAACCGTTTCCACGAAAGCGGCGAAGACGACCGGCAACCTCCCCGGCGACCTGCTGCACACGGAAGGGAAATGGATTGCCGCGTGCACTGCCGGCGCGAACTGAATCGTAGTGCTCTGCCTACGCCACAAGGCGCAGGCCCGCGACGATCGTCCTGCGAACGGCGAACCACGCCGGTACCAGCGCGCTCAGTACTCCCACCAACCACGCAAGACCGATTCCCAGCGGGATGATCGCTTTGCTCATTGGCAGCGGGACATTCACCCCTGGGAGCGAAGGCGCGAAGTGTCCGAGCACCAGCCACGTGATCAACCCGCCGAGTATGCCGCCGGCGATCGCTACTATCGAGGCTTCCGATACCAGAAAGGCCAGCACGCTGCCCGCGCGAAATCCGATCGCCCTCATCACCGCAAGTTCGCGACCACGTTCTCTAATCGACATCGCGGCCGTGTTCGCCGCCACCAGCGTAACCACTCCGGCGACGATCACGCACAGCACCGCTGCCAGCGTGAAGATCGACGCGAGACTGCTGAATACGTCGCGCGCGAATTGCCCTTCCGCGTTCGTCTTCGTCTGATGCTCGGAGTTCGAGAACGTCTCATCGATCGAAGCGATCACAGGATCGATCGAAGAGAGACTGTCGGCCTCGGCCCAGATGAGCGTCACCAACCCCGGGGTGCCTTTGAGAGATTCAAAGTAGTCGCGGCGGAACACGAACATGTTCAGCGGGCCGGTCGACGAGCGCCCAGGATTCAATTCGCCGACAATCCGCACCGGAACATCGAGTGTCGGGATCGTGCCGCGCACTACTATCTGCTGGCCGACATGCCATCGGTGACGACGCATCAGCTCAGGGCCGACCAGCGCTGCGGTCCTTTGATGTTGGAACGCTGTCGCAGCGGAGGTTGAGACGCCCCATTCCGGCCACAGTTCGTGCATGTCGACTGGATCGACGGCATAGCTAAGAAACTGATCGGCGACGCCGGCGAACTGTGACGGCAGAAATTCCCAAGCCTGGACGATCTTGACGTGCGGTATTACCGAGATCTTCCGCGCGTAGGACTCAGGCAGCGAGTACGTCATCCCCGCAGCATTGCTGCAGACCAGCCGGCGCGATGCTGAATTGCCACGCATCAACAACGCGGGAATCTCCGCGATGCTCGCAAGGCCGCAAAACATGAAGATCGAGATGGCGATCGAGATGAGGGTAAGGATGTTGCGCCGGCGATTGCGCCGCAGGCTTCTAGATATGAGCCAGATGAACTTCACGATTCGCCGTCATTCTGGATCGCGGCAAGCGTGCGGAACAACTCGCAGCCGGGTCCGCCGCTGCAAGTCGCAAACCATATCGACGCGGGGCGCGGTCGCTTCCTTTGCGTTCACCGTCAACCTGGCTGACGACGGATCGTTGCCTTCGATAGAGCATCGAAGAACGCTCCGCTCGGCTCGAGGCTTGGCAACACCGTCGCTGCGCCTTCGTGCATCAATCGTAGGGCCGCATTGCCGCTCCCGATTCCGATGAAGTTCCAGCCCAGACCCTGCGCAGCCTGGAGGTCCCAGACCCCGTCTCCCACGTAGGTGACGGCGGAGAAGTTACGCCCGTGCTTGGCGACAGCCTTGCGCGCCGAGATGGTCATGATCTCCTCGCGAGACCGCGCATCATCGCAACTCGCAATCGGAATGTCCGGGTCCAGAAGCCCTGCTGTGCGCAGCTTGAATTCAGCCTCAGGGAGGAAACATCCGGTCGCGATGGCGAACTCGAAACCCGCAATCGAACCAAGCGCGGTCAACACCTCGGCCGCACCAGGCATTGCGCGGATGCATTCTGCGTCCCTGCGCACGGCATCTTCGAACGCTGCTACCAGCCGACGTTCGAACCGATCCACCTCGGACGCGCTGATTTTTCGAGCCAACGCCTGTTCGCACAGTTGCGAGAGGATTCCGAGACCCGTGACGTCCTTCAATCCTTCAATCCAGGTGGGATGGTTGGGCGGCAGTCGAAAGATTTCCCTCGCCGTCTGCCAAAAGCATTCCGCGTCAACCGCGCTCGTGTCGGTCAAAGTCCCGTCAACGTCGAATACGACAAGGTGCATTTTTCGATGTACTTCGCGAACGGGCTAGTGCGCCGTACCCGCGCTTTACTCGCCTCGACTGCGAGATTGGATGGTGGAGCAGAAGGGATTTGAACCCTCGACCCCTACGTTGCGAACGTAGTGCTCTCCCAACTGAGCTACTGCCCATCACCGGTGCGCGGCGCACTTATGATTTTGAGACAACTGACTTCAGGTAAGCTCGCAACCTGTCGGCCAGCTCCGGCCGCTTCAATCCGAAGCCGACCTGCGCCGAGATGAATCCCACGCGCTCGCCGAGATCGTAGCGCACGCCCTCAAACTGGTACCCGTAAATTTTGCGACGCCGCGTCAACGCCATCAGCGCGTCCGTCAGTTGAATCTCGCCGCCGGCCCCTGGCTTGACCTCTGACAGCACCGCGAAGATATCCGGCGTCAGCACGTAGCGCCCCATGATCGCAAAGTCGCTCGGCGCCTTTTCCGGCGCGGGCTTCTCGACCATGCCGCGCAGCTCGTAGATGCGATCGCCGGCCGCGACCGCGTCGACGATCCCGTACTTCGAGATCTCGCTGCGTTCCACTTTGAGCAACGCAACCACGGGCGCGTCCTTCACGTCAGCGGCGTCGAGCAGTTGGCGCAGGCACGGGCGCGGGCAATCGAAAATGTCGTCGGGCAGCATCACGGCGAACGGCTCGCCCGCGACGGCGTCGCGCGCCTGCAGCACCGCATGCCCCAGCCCGAGCGGCGTGCGCTGCTCCGCGACCGTGATCTTCGCCGGAGTGTTGCTGCGGCGCAAAATTTCCAGCAGGTCGTTCTTGCCGCGCGCGGCAAGGCTCTGCTCGAGCTCGACGTTGGGCCGCAAGTGATCGACCACCGTCGTCTTGCCCGGGCTGATGACGATCACGACTTCCTCGATTCCCGACGCGACCGCCTCCTCGACCACCACCTGTATCGCAGGCGTGTCGACCACCGGCAGGATTTCCTTGGGAATCACCTTCGACGACGGCAGCATCCGGGTGCCCATTCCGGCCGCCAGGATGACCGCCTTTCTGACCTTCATGGATGTCCGGTTTCGCGGGGCGGGCGCGCGCGGTCAGCTTTTCAGCTCGCGCGCTTCCTGCGCCGACTTGCATCCGATGCAGAGCGTGGTGACCGGCCGCGCCTTCAGCCGCTCGACGCCGATTTCGCCGCCGCATTCCTCGCAGCGGCCATAGGAGCCATCGTCAAGCCGCGCGAACGCCTCGTCGATCTTGCTCAGCAACTTGCGTTCGCGGTCCCGCATGCGGAGCAGAAAGTTGCGGTCCGACTCCAGCGCGGCGCGATCGGTCGGGTCCGCGTACGCCTCTTCCGACTCATGATTCATCGTACCGATCGCGTGCTCCGCTTCGAGGAGAATTTCGCGTTTGCGGTCGTCGAGCAGTTTTCTGAAGAGCTTGAGGTCTCTTTGCCTCATGCAGTTGATCCGCCAAGAGCCGAGTTTTTGATTGTATCGGCGCCCTGCTACCATATCAAGGTTGCGCGATGAAGACTGCTTACCTTGACGCGTTCTCGGGGCTGAGCGGCGACATGATCGTCGGCGCGATCCTCGATTGCGGCGCCGATTTCAGCGCCCTCGAGCGCGCCCTCAAGGCCGTCCCCCTTGCCGGCTACCGCCTCTCGACCCGGCGCAAAGTTGCGAGCGGAATTTCGGCGCTCAAGTTCGACGTCGAGGTCACCGAACCGCAGCCAGAGCGTCGCTTCGGCGAGATTCGCACGATGATCGCGTCGTCCGCGCTTGCCGAGACGGTGAAACGCCGGGCTATCGCAATCTTCAAGGTGCTGGCCGACGCGGAAGCCAAGATTCACCACACGACTCCCGACCACGTGCACTTCCACGAAGTCGGCGCCGTCGATTCGATCATCGACATCGTCGGCACGGCGTGGGGACTCGACCAGCTCGGCGTCGACGACGTGATCGTCTCGCCACTCCCGACGGGCTCCGGGTTCGTGCGCTCGCAGCACGGAACTATTCCCGTGCCGGCGCCTGCCACGATCGAGTTGCTCGCGGGCTTTCCCGTCAAGCTGGGCGACGGCGCGGCTGAGATGGTCACACCGACCGGGGCCGCAGTGATTCGCGCGCTCGCACGGCCGGCCGCACTGCCGCTAAATTTCGAGCCCGAAAAAATCGGCTATGGCGCCGGCACTCGCGACCTCGCCGATCGCCCAAACGTTCTGCGCATGATGCTTGGCCGCGAGCGCGCGGCGTTCGACCGCGACGAGCTGATCGAGATCTCCGCGAATATCGACGACCTGAATCCGCAGCTCTACGACCACGTGATGGAACGATTGTTTGCCGCCGGCGCGCGCGACGTCACGTTGACGCCGACCATCATGAAGAAGGGCCGGCCCGCGATTACGCTCGGCGTGCTGGCCGAGCCTGCTCATCGCGACGCGTTGACCGAAATTATCTTCGCCGAAACCTCGACCATCGGGATGCGATTCCACGGCGTGGGGCGCGTGAAGTTGCAACGTGACATTCGCGAGGTCGATACGCGATGGGGCAAAGTTCGCGTCAAGCTTTCCGGCGCCAACGGACGCGGCCCCACCAACATTTCTCCCGAGTACGACGATTGCCGCGCGATCGCCGAGGCGCACGGCGTGGCCCTGCGAGTTGTAATCGATGAGGCTCGTGAGGCTGCCAAATCAATCGACGCGGCGCGAGTTGACGCTTCGCCGCACGCCGCTCCACACAAGTGATTTCCCAACGCCTGCACATCAACGAGATTTTCTACAGCATCCAGGGCGAATCCACGCACGCCGGACGCCCGTGCGTGTTCGTGCGGCTCACCGGATGCAATCTGCGCTGCAAATGGTGCGACACCGAGTACGCATTTTACGAGGGGCGCCGGATGCCGGTGTCCGAGGTCGCGGCGAAGCTCGTCGCATACGGATGCGACCTCATCGAAGTGACCGGCGGCGAGCCGCTGCTGCAGGAAGGCGTCTATCCGCTGACCCAGGCGCTGCTGTCGGCGGGCAAAACCGTGATGATCGAAACGTCGGGCGCGTCGGACGTCGCGCGGCTCGATCCGCGCGTCATCAAGATCATGGACCTAAAGTGTCCGGGCAGCGGTGAATGCGAGCGCAACTTGTGGAGCAACCTGGAGCATCTGACGGCGCGCGACGAGATCAAGTTTGTCATCGCAGATCGCGCCGACTACGAATGGGCGCGCGACGCGATCGTCTCGCGCAACCTGGCCGCGCGCGCGGGCGCCTTGCTGCTAAGCCCCGTGTTCGGGCGACTCGAACCCGCGTCGCTCGCAGCGTGGATTCTCGAGGATCGTCTGCCCGCGCGGATGCAACTCCAGATGCATAAGCAAATCTGGGGCCCCGACGCCCGCGGCGTCTAGCTGCGCGCGCGTTCCCGACGCGCCGACTAGCGCGTCGGCGCCGCTGAATGCTGCCTGGCAGGATCGCCGGCTAGCAACTGCTGCGCCTTCCTGAGCGCCGCCTCGGTCTCGCGCAGCAAATCTGCAAAGACCTCGGCCGCGGGCTTGATCTCGTGGATCAGTCCGGCGCCCTGCCCGGTCGGCATGAAGGTGCGCGCGGGATCGACGTCGCCGTTGGTCCCGGTGTAGTTCATCACCCCGTTGCGCGTGGAAATTTGCGCCTGCATCGGGAACGGCTGAATCTTCGACGGGTCCTTCTCCCATTCCATCGCGTACGGCGTGCGGATCACGCGGCAGGTCTTGCCGGTGTACGCCTTGGTGCGCAGCGTGGAGTCCTCGCGAGCCTTGACGATCGCATCGCGATAGCCGGGCGCCGCCTGCGCCTCGGG
>DASQHV010000382.1:0-3366 GCA_035631915.1 Candidatus Acidiferrales bacterium
GAAATAATAGACGTGGAAGGCGGCAATGAATAGTTGAAGATTCAAGGAAGGCGCGAGGGGCGGTCGCGCGGCGCGCTACTTGTGCGGCACGCGAACGCCATGGCGGATCGCGTTCATCGCCGCGCGGAGGAACATCGCGCCCGGCCACACGCCGCGCCGCTTCGGCTCAACCGAAGTCCCGGCTCCGTCACCGAGCCCCTGCACGAACCCGAGCAGTGCATCCACCTCGACGCGCGACCCGATCTCCTCGCGCGCGCAGAATCGCACGACTCGTTCGCGGTCGAGCACGAAGGTCGCGGGAAACGCGATTCCACCGTGCTCGCGCGTGTTGAGCAGTCCGTACGCCGTGACGACCTCGCGGCGCGTGTCGCACAGAATCGGGAACTCGATTCCCATCTCGCGGCGGAGTGGCTCGGTTCGCGACGCATCGTCGACGGAAATCCCGACCAAACCGGCGCCGGCGGCGCGGAACTTTTCGTAGTGCGCCGAATATTCCGCCAACTGGCGGAGGCAAAAGGGTCACCAATGCCCGCGATAGAAAAACATCACGCACGCGCCGCTCGCGCACAAATCGGAGAGGCGGCGCGTCGCGCCGGTCGAATCGGGCAGCTCGAACTCGGGTGCGATGTCACCGACCGCGGGCGTATTGCTGTTCTCCACAGGCACGAGGATAGCGTCGCGCGCGCAGTATCGAAAGTCGCGCGCAAAACTATCTTTGCGCGGCGCAGCGGCGCGTCAGTCGAGGGTGAATTCGCCGCTCGCGACAATCGCGCAGCGGCCGCCAATCCGGATTCCGAGCACGCCGTCGGCTTTGCGCCGCACCTCGACGCGGATGTCGCTCGGCCGTCCCATTTCGACGCCCTGCGAAATCGTAAACGTGGCGCCGGCTGAGTCGATCAGTCCGTGCCGCGCCGCATACGCGCCGAACGGCGCCGCTGCTCCGCCGGTGGCGGGATCCTCGGGGATACCGTCGGTGTGCGGCGCGAACATCCGCGCTCGAACGCTGAAGTCGTTAGACTGATTCGCTACGAAGATGTGCACCGGCAGGCGCGGCTCGCCGGCCTTGAACAGCTTGGCAAGTGCGGCTTCGTTCGGCGCGCATCGCGCTAGCGCGTCGAGCGTTTTCAACGGCACGAAAATAAATGGAATCCCGGTCGACGCGATCTGAATCGGCAAATCATCGCGGATGTCCGCCGCGGTGACGCCGAGCGCCTTTGCGATTTTCGCGCGGTCGCGGCGAATCGCGCCGAACTCGGCCGCGCGATGGGTCATCCAGACGAACGACGGCCGGCCGTTCGCGCTTTCAATCGACACGGTCACCGGCCCAATACCGAGTTGCAGCGTCGCGTCGACGCACGCGGAGTCGAGCGCGATATCGCCGCGGCTCGCGAGCAACCAGGTTGTTCCGACCGTCGGATGCCCGGCCATCGGAATTTCGTTTCGGGGCGTGAAAATTCTGACGCGCCGCATCGCGCCGGCGACTTCGGCCGCGGTCACGAACGTCGATTCGCTGAAATTCATTTCGCGCGCCAGCGTCTGCATCTCGGCCGGCGTCAGCGCGGCGGCGTCGGTGAAGACGGCAAGTTGATTGCCGCCAAATGGGCGCGAGGTGAAAACGTCAACGATCGTGAACGCGACTTTTTTCGGCATCCCGCGATTTTGCCGTGTGGGAAAACACGAGCCAACACAATTCATCGGATATTGGTTTTGCGGTAAAATCTCTGCGATGAGCAGTCAAGCCAATCCGTCGGGCGCGACTATCGTACCGACGCGCGAGGGCTACGACCGCTGGTCGGCGATTTACGACGGCGACCATAATCCGCTGGTCGCGCTCGAGCAGCCGCACGTCGCGCGCATGCTCGGCGACGTTCGCGGACTTCGAATCGCCGACGTCGGCGCCGGCACGGGGCGTCACGCGGTCCGGCTAGTCAACCAAGGTGCGAGCGTGGTCGCGCTGGATTTCTCGGTCGGCATGATCGGCCGCGCGCGCGCCAAGCAGGGCGGGTCACTCGTGCGATTCGTGATGGCGGACTGCGTCAAGCTGCTGCCGCTGCGCGACGCCGCATTCGATCGCGTCATCTCATGCCTGCTCGCCGACCATGTGCCCGCGCTCGAAATGCTGTTCTCCGAGCTCAAGCGAATCTGCGCCCGCGAGGGTTTCATTGTGATGACGACGGTGCATCCCGCGATGCATCTGAAGGGCGTGCGCGCGCGCTTCACCGATCCGGCGACCGGCTCGAAGATTTATCCGGCGAGCTACGAGTACTCGATCTCGGACTTTGTGACCGCTGCCTCGCGATGCGGTCTGCGTTTCGACGAAATCAGCGAGCACGTCCTGACCGCCGAGCACGCCGCCGACAATCCGCGCGCGGTGCCGTACGTCGGATGGCCGATGCTGCTGGCGATGCGCCTGTCGCGCGCCGGAAAATAGAAGCGGCAGCCCGGAGTCCCGGACCGCCGCCTCATGCAGCAACTTTCCGAAACGCTCGCCTACTTGCCGACGATGAACACGCAGCTGGTGGTGCCGCTGCCGCCGATGTTCAGCATCGCGAATGTCTTCGCGGCGTCGACCTGGTAGTCGCCGGCGGTGTTGGTGATCTGCCGGTGACAGTCGAGCATCTGGCGCACGCCGGTCGCGCCGACCGGATGGCCCGCGCCGATCAGTCCGCCGCTCGGATTAATCGGCAGCTTGCCGCCCATCTCGTTTACGCCTTCCTCGACCGCCTTCCACGACTCGCCGGGCTTGGTGATCCCAAAATGATCGATCGCCATGTACTCCGAGGTTGTGAAGCAGTCGTGGGTCTCGATGCCTGAGAGCTGGCTGACGCCGGCGATTCCGGCGCGCTTGAACGCGTCGACGATCGCGGCGCGCGTGTGCGGCAGCACGTACTCGTCTTCGCGGCTCTCGGCGACCTTGGCGTCGAATTCGAGCGGGGCCGTGTGATGGCCCCAGCCGAGGATGCGCGGAATGTCCTCAAGTTTGCGGCCGTTGCGCTTGGCCCATGCGGTCGCGAATTTCTCCGACGCCAGGAAGACGGTGACCGCGCCGTCGGTGACCTGGCTGCAGTCGCTCACCTTGATGCGCCCACCGATCACCGTGTTGAACTTGCTCGCGGTCTGCGCGTGACTCTCGCTCATGAACCAGTTGCGGGTCTGCGCGTTGGGATTGCGCTTGGCGTTGGAATAGTTCACCGCCGAGATGTGGGCCAGGTGCTCGTCCTTAAGGCCGTAGCGCTTGTCGTACTCGTCGCCCAGGCGCCCGAAAAGTTTGGGGAACGGAAACTCGATTCCCTTGGCCTCGCGCTCGTACCACGCCGCGGTGCCCAGGTAGTCGCCACCAGTGGTGGAATCGACGGTCTTCATCTG
>DASQHV010000383.1:0-3756 GCA_035631915.1 Candidatus Acidiferrales bacterium
GAATCCGTCGCTCGCGCTACAGTATGAAGCTTATCTTGCCGTGCGGCCGCAGCGCCTCGTTATCGAGGATCACCCGGCGCTCGCGGATCTTCAGGTCGCCGCCCTTACCAACCAATTTGTAGTCATAGTGCCCGACGTAGGTGTCAACGGATTCGTAGCGCATCCGATGCACCGTGAAGTTCGCAGTAACTAAAATGTTCGCGCCCTCAGCGCCGAGAACGCGCACGTTGGTGATCATCCGGCGCGTGCGCGAGTGCGGATTTTCTGCCCACGCCGCCTTGCCGAGTAACTGCTTCACGCGCGATCGAATCCGCAGCGCGTCATCGGCGATGATGAACAGCGTATTGCGTGAGTCGCCTTCCGGCACGTCGGTCGGCGGTACTTCGTACGTCGCATCGTCCGTGAGCATCTCGAGCCACTCGTCGAGCCGCCACTCGTCGAGCAGCGCCGCCTCCTTGTAGAGCAGGTCCTCCACGGCCTGACGGCTCGGCAGTTCCGCGCTGCTCATGCGGCTCTCCGCGCGCGGCGCACTTGCGGCTCGGTCATCAGCTGATTCCATCGCCGCCAGAACGCGCGCATCTGCAGTTCGTCCGTCACCGACGGAGTCTCGCGCTTCATGCCGCGCGAGATGTCAGACCATTCGACTTCGTGGTTGGCAAAGCCGCGCTGGCACGACTCGAGCATCTCGACGTCGTCGGGCGTGGCGAACCCGCCGGGTCCCAGGAAAGTCAGAAAGTTGTCGAGCCGCAGCGCCGAGTCCTGAGCGCTTTCCTCGATCGGCGCGAGCGCCCACGCGTTCACTTCCATGTAATCGGGCGACACCGGAAAAAACGTGCGCACCGTGATTGCCATGATGTCGTTGATCACGAGATTTGGAAAAATGCCGAGGTTGCGGCTGGTCTCGCAGATGCGCCGCGCACGCTCCGGGCCGAAGCGCTGATCGAATTTGCGCCGCAGCTCCTCGAAATGCGGCTTGCGCTCTTCGCCAAATGGCGGCACCCAGTGCGCGATCGGACGTCCCCACGCGCTCTGATACTCGAGCACCGCGTGGCCGTTGCCGAGATCGACCACCTTCTGTCGCGCGGGTGTCGCGACGTTGCCGGCTTTGAACTCGATCCCGATGTCGTTAAGAAAACTGAAGTACCGCTGATGCGTCGGCAGGCCGTGATAGCCGTCGTAGCTGTTCTCCACCAGCAGCTTCCAGTTGGCCCGCGCGCTGTAGGACTGCTGGCCCGCGACGATTTTCATCCCCATCTCCGACTGATCGGCGACCAGGTCGAGATACTCGCGCGCGCCGGCAAGATAGTCATGCAGACTCTGCGCCGCGGGATCGAAGCACGAGAAGATGAAGCCACGATAGCTCTCGACGCGGCGCGGAGAGGCCAACCCCATGTCGTCGCGCTTGAACGCGTCGCTGTAAGAGTCCTCGCCCGGGACGCCGACCAGTTGGCCGCGCGAGTTGTAGGTCCACGCGTGATAGGGACATTGGAACGTCCTGGCGTTGCCCGACTTTTGCCGGCAGACCAGCGAGCCGCGATGCGTGCAAGTATTGAGCAGGACGCGCACCACGCTGTCGTCGCCGCGCACCAGGATCATCGGACGGCCGGCGACGCTGCGCGAGCGATAGTCGCCCGCGTGCGGCACCTCGGACTCGTGACCGACGTAGATCCAGCACTTGTCGAAGATTCGCCGGCGCTCTTCCGCGAGGCATTCCGGATCGGTGAACGCGCGCCGATTGACGCGAAACAATCCCGCGTCCTGATCGTCGATGACAAACGCTCCGTTCGGCTTTTCCACTCTGTTCTCCTGTAGTGCGACGGCGTCAGCGATTGCCCGCCGGATCCCACGCCCAGTATTGCGCAATCGCGCCGGCGTCGACGCGAAGGTCGGTCCCCGTGATCATTGCTGCGTCGTCCGACGCCAGAAAAACCGCCGCGCTGCCATAGTCGCGCGGACTCGGCAACTTCTGCATCGCCACGCGCGTGCGAAACGGCTCGAACGCCTGCTTGAAGCGCGCGACGTCGACGGCCTTGCGGCCCCATCGCGCGGCGCGTTCCATCGACTCCGCCGGATCGGTCGCCGTCGGCGTCAGGCTGTTGACGCGGATACCATGCGCGATCAGTTCCATCGCCGCCGAGCGCGTGAAATTCAGCAGCCCGCTCTTGGCCGTGCAGTAAGCGATGTTGTTCGGCTCACCCTGGTGTCCCGCAGTCGAAATAATATTGATGATGCTGCCTTTGCGGCCCTGCTCGATCATCGCCTTCGCGACGTGCTTGGTGAACAGAAACGTGCCCGTCAAAATGATTTCGATCTGGCGCTGCCATTCGTCGAGCGGCATGTCGATGACGCCCTTCTTGTTGAAGATGGCGGCGCAATTCAGCAGGATGTCGATTCCGCGAAAGGCTTCGCGCGCCGACGCGACGGCCGCGGCGACCTGGCGCTCGTCGGTGACGTCGCACGTGACGGCGATCGCGCTCCCGCCGGTGCTCTTGATGTAGCGCGCGCAATCGGCGGCATTCTCGGCTCGCGAATCCGCGCAGACCAGTGCGCTGCCCTCGGCCGCGAGACTCTCCGCGATACCGCCGCCGATATTCGGACTGGTACCGGTCACGAGCGCAACTTTTCCGCTCAGTCTCATCCCGCGACTCTCAGCGCGCCGGCGGCGCGTTCAGGAAACACTTGGACGAATTGAAAATCCAGGTGTCGATCAGCTCGGTCTCGGCGGGTTTGCGGCGAAGCTCGGCCAGCGCGCCCGCCAGGCACATCCAGTTGAGAATTTCCTGCTGGCCGCTCTCTTCGACCGACGCCGCCGGATAGTCGCGCCACGCGTCGTAGTTGCCCGCGCGCAGCGCTTCGAACAGCATCCGGTCCGCAGCGCTGTCGGGAAACAGGTAGTGATTCTTGGCGGTCAGAAACGCGTGCGACCATCCCGACGACGCCAGCAGCGCGACCCGCCACGGGCTGCGCGCAAAAATCCGCGCCGTCGCAGCACCCAAGTCGAATAGTCGCCGCGGCGTCGGCGCCGGCGGATCGAGCTCAGCCTCGGTCGGCGGATTCTCGAACATCGGCAGCCCCCCGTGCTGCGCGATCACCTTCCGCCCGTAGCAATTTATCGCGAATGGAATGATCGGATAGGGGAATCCCGTCCGATCGTAGTCGAGATACAACACCGCGTTGGCGAACGCGTGGCCCAGCGGATGATGCAGCGGCTTGTAGGAATACGCCGCGTCGAAGCCGGTCTCGATCAATCCCGTCGCGAGGTACTTGGCGGCCTGCACGTTGCCCGCCTGACGGAACTTCTTGTCGGCCGGCTCGTTCCACACGTTGTTCGCGGGCGCGGCGAACTCGAACGACTCGTGCGCGTAGATGCAATACGGCGGGACGACGTCCTCGCGGAAGTTTTCGTACTGGTCGTCGCCCCACACCACGATGAAGTCGGGACGGAACTCGTCGATTTGCGCGCGCGCCTTGCCGAGCGACCGCCGCAGCCGCTCGCGATGGAGGCGTGCGGACGCGGTGCCTTCGTCGGCGCCCCATTCCTGCTGCATGGCCTTGGGCCAGCCGTCGGGGCGGCGGAATTTTTCCGGCAGATGCGGATTCTGGAGCATCCGCTTGAGAATCCACGACATCGCCTCGTCGCGCCCCGCAAGCGGCGGATAGTGCGTAATTCCAACCGCCAGAATTTCACCCATCTCGATGTCCTCCCCGGCGCCGGACGCGCGCGAAGATCGAACCCTCAGTCGCGCACGCCGTCAG
>DASQHV010000384.1:0-6559 GCA_035631915.1 Candidatus Acidiferrales bacterium
GCCGCCTCGGCCTGCCGCCCCATCGCGGCATATTCGCCGCTGAGCGAGAGCGATAGCCCGATCTTTTTTCTCACCGAATTTGGTCGAAGCCTAATGCGGAGCGTCCGACACTTCCGCGATCCCGCCCTTGATCACTGCCTGCCCTTCGGCGTTGTGCGTCTCGAACGCGAACACCTTGCGGTCGCCCGCGTCGCCGGCGCGCCACACCATCGTCGTGATCGTCTGTCCGGGCCGCACCGGCCGCGAGAACCGCACCCGCAGCCGGCGCAGGCGCGCCGGATCGCCGGCGCACAGCTTGTCGATCGCCACCTTCGACGTGAACGCCATCGTGCACAGCCCGTGCACGATTATTCCCGGCAGCCCCGCCATCTTCGCGACGTTCTCGTCAACGTGGATTGGATTCCGGTCGCCCGACGCCTCCGCGTATCGATACGTCTGATCCGCGTCGATCGTCTGCGCAACCGTGAACAGCGGGGCGCCGCGCTCCGGCTCCACGACGCGCGCCTCGGACGCACCCGCCTCGCGATTCCGGCCGCCGCGAATGAACACGCTGAACAGGGTTTTCTGCACCGGCTGATTTTTCTGATTCGCCGCATTCAGCTCGACGGTCATCGTCTCGCCGGTCGCCTTGGTCTCGATTGAAATTATCTTCGCGCTCGCAGCGATCTCGTCTCCAGGCCGAATCGGCGCGAGGAATTCCATGTCTTGCTCGCCATGCACCAGCCGCAGCAGGTCCGCGCGCACGTCGGGATCCATCACCGCCTTCATCACCGCTTCCCAAATCACGACCACGCCGAACATCGGCGGCGCGACGATTCCGCCCGCGCGGCTCGCGTCGAAAAACGCGTGATTGTCGTCGTTGTACGCGCGCGCATACTTCTGAATCGCGTCGAGCGTCACCGCAGTAGTAATCGCGGGGTAAGTTCGGCCCACGCAGTCTTTGTTCAACGGCATCTGACTTTCCGGGCTCCGGCTTTTGATCGAAATTTCGTAGCGCGGCGTCGTCAGCGAATTTCGCGCCCGCCGACGAACACCGCCTTCAACTCTAGCGCCGCGTTGAGCACGATTAAATCCGCGCGCGCGCCGACCTGGATTCGCCCGCGATCCGCCGCGCCCATCAGCGCCGCCGCATTGCTTGACGCCATCACCGCGCCGTCGCCGACGCTCACGCCCGCCTTGTCGACCAGCATCCGCAACCCGTCGAGCATCGTGATGACGCTGCCCGCGAGTGTGCCGTCGCCGAGCCGCACTGCGCCGTCGCGAACCGACGCGCCGCCCGCGCCGACGTTGCGCACCTCGCCGCTCACCGCCCCCGCCAGCACCACCTTGTCCGTCACCGCGATGATGCCCTCGCGCCCGCGCGCGCGACACGCGAGCCGGATCATTTCAGGATGCACGTGAACGCCGTCGGGAATCAGCGCCGCGTATGCCGCCGACGGCGTGAGCGCCGCCGCGATCACTCCGGGGTCGCGATGGTTCAGCGGACGCATCGCATTGTATAGATGCGTAAACATGCGCGCGCCCGCCGCGATTCCCGCGTTCGCCTCCTCCAGCGTCGCGTTGGTGTGGCCGATGGAAATTGCGACGCCGCGCGCCGCCAGCCGCGCGATCGCGTCGAGCGCACCCGGCAGCTCCGGCGCAAGCGTTACGAGCCTCAGCTGATCCATCGCCAGCACGCGCTCCAGTGCGTCACCGCGCGGCTCAAGGTTCAATCGCGGATGCGCTCCGAGCCGGAGCGGCGAGATGAACGGCCCCTCGAGATGCATCCCCAGAATCGCGGCGCCGTGCCACGCCGAATCGCCGCGCGACCGCGCCGCCGCCTCCGCGATCGACGTGTGCACCATCTCGATTCTCTCGAGCGGCGCGGTCACTGCCGTCGGCAGCCACGCCGTGGTGCCCTCGCGCGCGAGCTGCTCGCCAAGTTTCACGAGCGACTCTGGCGGCGCCGTCATCACGTCGATTCCATGAGAGCCGTTTACCTGCAGATCGATCAGACCGGGCAGGATGAAATCATCGCCCGCGACGGACGCCGCTTCGACCGCGTCGATTCGCCCGTCAAACGAAATCTCGCCGCGCACCAGCGACCCGTCCGGCCGCGCGATCGTTCCTGTCAGCCGATTAATCACGCTTGCGAACCGTCACTATACCATCGGCGCGCGTGGCGGTAACGCGCGATTGCCGCACTTGTCTCGACGGGGCGGGGATGCCACCCTCATACGCGCCGTGACCCCCGTGCGCCTTCGAAGCAGCTTCATCTATCTTGCGAATGCAGTGAACGATTTGCGCGGCAACTGGACCGTGCTCGCGATCGTGCTGGCGCCGATGGTCCTCGCGGCCGCGCTCTGCCTCCTGCCCGACGCGCTCAACCTGCAGTTTCGCCTCGCCACCGCCTTCGAGCCCGGCACCCAAAACATCAGCTACCAGCACGCGCCAACGGCCGACGCGCCCGACAAGTCGCCGCCCGTGCTCAAGGAGCAGCAGCCGTATTCGCCGTGGATCACCACCGCACTGCATCTGCTGTTCGCGCTGATCAGCGTGCTCGTGACGCTGGTCGCGCTATGCTCGCTCGCCAGGATTCAGGCCGGCGCGCGCGAGGCCGCCGTCACCGCCGAAGCAGTCGAGGTCTACCGCCGCGCGTTCGCGCTCGCGCCCGCCTTCCTCTGGATCACATTCCTGCAACTGCTCGCGCCGGCCGCCGGGCTGTTCCTGTTCCAGGCCGCGGTTAACGACCTGCCCAACTCGGTCGGCGTCGTCGTCTATATCGGCCTGGTGTTGATGATCATTGTCGGCGCGCTGCTTTATCTGTGGCTCTACTTCGCGCAGTTCGCACTCGTGTTCGACGGCAAACACAGTTGGCACGCGCTGCTCTTCAGCCGCGATCTCATGCGCAAGCGTTTCTTCAAGGTCGCCACGCGCATCGTCGTGTTCCTTGCGGTGTGGTCGGGATTCAACTCGTGGGCCGCCGGCTCGTTCGTCGTCGTCAGCCTGCTGTTCGGCCCGGTCGGCGTCGTCACCGGATTTCTCGGCACCACGATCTTCTTCGTCGATTTCACCTCGATCGCCGTCAGCTTCGCGACCGCCGCATTTTTTGTCGCGGCCGGGCTGCGCCTCTACCAGGATTTGATCGGAGCTCCGCAGCCCGAGCGCGCCGAATCCGCCACGCAGCTTGCGATGCAACCGACGGCCGCGCTCTCCTGAAGCGGCCGCCTCAGGCTACGCCGCCAGTCTCGAGAGCGCGCGAATCGTCACCTGGATCGCGGGCAGCGGCGCAGGCGCGAGCACCTTCAGTTCCTCGAACAGGCGCGCGGCTTCCGCGAAGCGCGCCGCCCGCTCGCGCCGCACCTGCTCGATCGATTCGCCGACGCTCGCACTGCGCTTGTCGAGCACCGCGCAGCACAGCGCGATTCTTGCCGCGCGTAACTCCGCGCCAAGTTCATTGGCGGCGCGCCGCTCCCAGCGATCCTCGCCGCCAACCAGTTGCAGCGCTTCGTCCAGCATCGCGAAGTTCAGCTGCGAGCTAAGACCGAAGTACGCGGCCGCGGATTTGGCGGGACCGATCGCCCGCGCGAAACTCAAGCTCAGTACGCTCAGCAGATGGTCGGCGAACGCCAGCCGCGCGAGCCCGTGCGCGACTTCGCCGTCGGCCACGTCGTTGCGCAGCTCGCGGTAGATTCGCTCGAGGCGCTCGCGCTCGCCGCCGACCAGCATCGCCTCGAACTCGCCGCACAAGCCTTCGAACGCCGGCTTGAAGCGCTTCACCTCGGCGCCGACCGCCGACGCGCGATCCAGCTCCGCCAACGCCCATCGCGTCGCGCTGCGGCACGCGCGCTCGAGCGCGAGAAACGCGCCGATCTCCGCCTCCGCGGTGATTCCGGCCGCGCCGAGTTTCAGCTGCTCGGCGCGCTCTCGTATCGACAGCACGTCGCTCGCGATCGCCCAGCCGCGCACCGCATCCTCGACGCCGCAGCCGAGATCGCGCACCGTGCCGAACACGAACGTCGCGCCCTCCAGATCGACCAGCTGATTCACGGCGCGGGTCGCCGTCAGCTCGCGGCGCAGGCGATGCGCCCGGACGTCGGCCATGAACTGCGCGGCGAGCTGCGATGGAAAGTACGGCGCGAGAAATCTCTCCGCCATGTACGGGTCGTCGACGAGCGGCGACGCCTCCAGCCGCGCCACCAGGTCGATCTTCGTATATGCCGAAATGACGGCGAGCTCCGGCCGCGTCAACCCGGCAAACCGCGCGCGTCGCTCGTGCAGCGCTTCACGGGTCGGCAGCGTCTCCTCGCCGCGTCGCACCAGCCCGCGATCTTCGATCGCCTGCATGTGTTCGCGGAACGTGTTCAACTGCGTGCGGCTCCGAACCTGCTCCAGGCTGAGCGACAGCACCTGGTCGCGATTGTCGGCGACGACGCGCTCGGCGACTTCGTCGGCGCAAGCGGCCAGCATCTCGTTGCGCGCCGCAAATGACAGTTCCCCGCGCGCTATCGCCGGCGCGAGCAGTATCTTCAGATTGACCTCGTGGTCCGACATGTCGACGCCCGCTGAATTGTCGATCGCGTCGGTGTTGATTCGCCCGCCAGCCAGCGCGTACTCGACGCGCGCCGCCTGCGTGAAGCCCAGGTTGCCGCCCTCGACCACCACCTTCGCGCGCAGCTCCGCCGCCGTGATTCGGCACGCGTCGTTGGCGTGATCGGCTACCTCCGCGTCGCTCTCGCCGCTCGCGCGGACATAGGTGCCGATTCCGCCGTTGTAGAACAAATCCACCGGCGCCCGCAGGATCGCCTGGATCAGCGCCTCGCTGTCCAGCGCGTCACTCGCGCATCCGAGCGCCGCGCGCGCCTGCGCGCTCAGCTCGATTCGCTTCTGCCCGCGCCGGAACACGCCGCCGCCCGCGCTGATCTGCGCCGGGTTGTAGTCGGCCCACGTCGACCGCGGCATCGCGAACAGCCGCCGCCGTTCCTCGTAGCTCAGAGCGGGGTCGGGATCCGGATCGATGAAAATGTGGCGATGGTCGAACGCGGCGACCAGCTTTACGTTGCGCGAGCGCACCAGCCCGTTGCCGAACACGTCGCCGGACATATCGCCGATGCCAAACATCGTGATCGGCGCGCCGCGCTCGACGTCGCGCCCCATCTCGCGCAGATGCCGCCGCGCGGACTCCCACGCACCGCGCGCGGTGATGCCCATCTGCTTGTGGTCGTAGCCGTGCTCTCCGCCCGACGCGAACGCGTCGCCCAGCCAGAACCCGCGCTCCGCCGCGATCTGATTCGCCAGGTCCGAAAAGCTCGCCGTGCCCTTGTCGGCCGCGACCACCAGGTACGCGCCGTCGTTGTCGAGCACGCGGACGCGCGCCGGATGCACGACGCCCGCCGCCGTGAGATTGTCCGTCAGGTCCAGCATCGCGTGCATCAGCGTCTTGTATGCCTCGACGCCGTCGCCGGGTTCCGGCTGCCGCCCCGCGCGCGGCTTCACGATAAATCCGCCCTTCGAACCGAGCGGAACGATGATCGCGTTCTTCACGGTCTGCGTTTTCATCAGGTCGAGAATTTCGGTGCGGTAATCGTCGGGCCGATCGCTGAATCGGATTCCGCCGCGCGCAATTTTTCCGGCACGCAGATGGCAGCCCTCCATCCGCGCGCTGTTCACGTGAATCTCGTAGAGCGGCGCCGTGTCCGGCAGTCCGGCGATCCGCCCGCTTTCAAACTTGAGCGCGATATACGGATCCGGCGCGGGAGTATCGCAAAAATAGTTGGTGCGCACCGTCGCTTCGACCATCGAGAGCAGCGCGCGCGCCGCGCGATCCTCGGCGATGTTCTCGATCGCGCCGATTCGCACCAGCAACGTATCGCGCAGCCCGGTAATTTTTTCGGGCGTGCTGGGCTTGTCGAACGACAGGCGCGCCGAGAATATCTCGAACAGCAGCCGCGCCACGTCCGGATTGTTCAGCAGCACCCGTTGCAAGCCGAGCCGCGCCGGCGCCAGGCGCATCTGAAACGCCGCCGCAAGATACGCCCGCAGCAGCGCGACTTCGCGCCACGCCAATCCCGCGCTCAGCGTCAAGGCGTTCAGCGAATCGTCCGCCGCCAGCCCCTCGCGCGCGGCGGTAAGCGCGGCTGCCACCAGCGACGCGCCGGGAAATTCTCCGAACGGCCGCAGCCCCGGCCCCTGCACGCTGAACACCTGCAGGTACGCGCGCGCCAATTTGCCTTCGATCTTCGGATGCAGCTCGTGCGCGTCCTCCGCCAGCACATTGACGCCGAAGTTGTGCAGCGTCGGCATCAGGTCCGACAGCATCGGCGCCTCGCCCATTCCGATCATCCTGATCTCGCTCGCGCCGTTCTTCTCGTGTGTCCGATGCGACTCGGTCTCGACGACAAAACGGCGCTCGCTCGCGGCCAGCGCCTCGACGTCTTCTATATCGTCCACGGCGCGCGCCACGTCCGGATTGTTCAGCAGCACCCGTTGCAAGCCGAGCCGCGCCGGCGCCAGGCGCATCTGAAACGCCGCCGCAAGATACGCCCGCAGCAGCGCGACTTCGCGCCACGCCAATCCCGCG
>DASQHV010000385.1:0-12006 GCA_035631915.1 Candidatus Acidiferrales bacterium
GACCGGCGCCGAGGCGGGAATCATACTCATCGATCGGCGCGGCAGAATCGGCTACGCGCACAACGCCGAGTCGATGCAGGTCGCGCGCTTCGATCCCGCTGGCGGCGTGCGCCACCTGTCCCTCAAGCCGATCGCAATGAAGCGGCGCAAGTGACGGCGGAGGTAAAGAGCTCGCCCGGCCCCCGCGTCCTCGCGTGTGCTGCTCTGTTTGCGTTGATCGTGCTGGCGCAGGGAATCAGCGCGCCGTTTCAAAAGGACGCCGAGCCGCAATCCGCCGAGTGGATCCAGAGCATCGTGCGCGACGGCCACTGGCTGATTCCGCACGACGCCTACGGCTTCATCGATCGCAAGCCGCCGTTGTTCTATTGGCTGTCGGCGGCCGCGAGCGAGATTTCCGGTGGCACCGTCGACGAGATTCGCGCGCGCGTCGTCTCGCTGTTTGCGGGAACGGCGCTGGCGGTCGCGATCCTGGCGTGGACGGCGGCGAATGTCGGCGTCGTCGAGGGCTGGCTGGCATTTCTGTTCATCCTGGGTACCTCCGGCTTCGCGTCGCGTGCCACCGAGGCGCTGACCGACATGCTGCTGACGCTGATGCTGTTCGGCGCGTTCTCGATGATGCGTCCGCAACTCGATGGCGCAGGCTCGCTGCGCAGGGTCGTCGCGATTGGCGTCGCGCTGGGGCTAGGCGTGCTGACCAAGGGTCCGGTGGCGATCGTGCTGTGCGCACTTGCCGCGGCGATTTACCTTGCGCTCGAACGACGATCGCCGCTTGAGGTGCTGCGCAAGCGATGGCCGTGGCAGGTGCTCGCGATCGCGCTTGCGATTGGCGCGGTATGGTACGTACCGGCGCTGGTCGTCGGCGGCGAGCGGATCGTCCGGCTGATATTCACCGAGAACTTTGGCCACTTCATGCCCGCGAAACTTGGCGGCACCGGCGAGAGTCACCGCCCGTTCTACTTCATTTTTGCGCGACTGCTCGGCGGCGCGTTTCCGATGACGTTGCTGATCGTCCCTGCGTTGCTGGCATTCTGGACCGCCGAGCTTGCTCCGGCGAAGCGCGATGCCGTCGTTTACCAGCTCAGCCTGATGCTGGCGGTGCTACTGTTTTTTTCAATTGCCAGTGTCAAGCGCGACGACTACATCCTGCCGGCGCTTCCGGGAATCGCGATCCTGTGCGCGTCGGTGTTCAATCTTGATGAAATCGCGGGAAAGCGGGGGGCGGCCGCGATACTGCGCGATGTGGTCGTAATTGGACTGTTGGTCGCGCCTTTTTTCACGGCCCTATATTTGGCGACCGTCGGCGCCGGACCTGACGCGCCGCATCCGGCACTCCAGTCCAGCGATTCGGCTTTTGTCTCGGTTCTACATCGTGACCTGTTGAACCCGGTGCTATCGGTCATCGCGCTCCTGGGCGGTTTGTTCATCGCATCCGGTGTTGGAATATTTGGATTGTTCCGTCGCAGCGCGACAACGCTGGGCGTTGCGTTCGGCCTCGCCGGACTGTGCGGAAGCGTGCTCTGGACGGCGGTGTTGAGGCCGACGGTGGCGCAGATGCGCAGTCTCAAGAGTTTCGTGCCGACTGTCGCCAGCACGGTGAAGGATTCGCAGTTGTGCATCCCGGCCGGCATCAACTACGAACTCTCCTACTACTACGGAAGCGCGGTGCCGCATCTGAAAGACCCGCGCTGCTCCGATCCGAAGCCCGGCGAGACAGTTTATCTGCTTGCGACGCCGCGGGAGTTCGACGCGCTCAAGCCCGAAATGCGGGCGCGCCTTAAGCTGGTGGCGAAATCCGATCTGATCGGTGGCGGCGGACCGCCTTCGCTTTACGAAATTCGGCCATCGGACGCGCCGCCCGATTTGAAAGGCAACGCCGCAGGCGCTAGATAGAGACGCAATGGACCGCGACGAAAGAATCGAACGCGCCGAACGCGCGATGAGCGCGCTGATGCGCTTCGGCGTCTCGCTCGTCATCCCCGCCTGGGCGCTCGCGATGGTCGTGCTCGGAATCGAGCATCGCTCGATGTGGTGGCTTGGATGCGGAGTCGTCGTCGGCGGAATCGGACTACTGCTGCTGGTCGGTAACCCGCTGGCAAGCGAGGCGTTGGACGAGCGCGAACGCTGGCGCCCGCTCGCGCCGCCGCCCGCCGCCGCCGCGCCCCAGCCAGACGCTGAAAAACCCCACTCCTGACGGCCTTTGCGGCGTCCCCGCGCGATTCGCGCCGCATCGTGATTTGCGGGCGGTGCAGGTTCGGAATAGTGTTTGTATAGATGCCGATTTTCGAGTACGAATGCGCCCGCTGCCGGCGGGTGAGCTCCCACGTCGTGATGCGGACTTCGGGGCGGCGCGAACGAATCGTGTGCCCCGAATGCGGCGCCGCACGCCTGAAGCGCGTGATGTCCTCGTTTGCGGTGGTCGAAAGCGAGTCTTCGCGGCTGGCAACCTTCGACCCGTCTAAGCCGCGTGACGAGTCGTTCTATAAGGATTCGCGCAACGTCGGTATGTGGGCCAAGAAGCGGGCGAAGCAAATGGGCGTCGACCTCGGACCGAAATTCGAAGCAACCGTCGAGAAGGCTCGTAGCGGCAAACTTATCAAGGAAATGATCTGATGCGCGCACTGCTCGGAATGCGTCATGAGGAAATAAGCAATGGCAGACGATAGCAAGGATCGGATCGGACAAAAGTTGCATGACGTCGAGGCCGCGCGCGAGGACCAGTGGGCGCGCCAGCACGACGCCGAACTCGTCGAGAAGCTGCGCCAGCGACTCAGCGCGATGGTCTGCCCGCATTGCAAGAAGCAGCTGGTGGCAAAATCGCACGGCAATCTGCAGATGCTCGCGTGCCCGACGGGCGAGGGCGCGTGGTTCGAAGAAAAGGCGCTGAAAGCGGTATTGCAGAGCCACAAATGACCGTAGGGAAAACCCCGCGCAGCGCGGATTTCCGGCGGGTAAGCATCTGACGTGAGACAATTAAGAAATACTTAATTCCAATCGCGCACGGTTGAAGCCCTGCTTCTTGACAGCCCAAACGCCGCCAACTAATGAGAACTCGGTAGCTCAACATGTATTTCAACTTCGGCGTGCCACTCGCTCTGACGATCATTGGAATCGGCTTCGTGGCGCTGATGTTCGGGCTGCAGAAGCTGCTGGCGCCGTCGAACCCGTACGATCGCAAGCTGATTCCCTACGAATGCGGCGAGCCGCCCACCGGGCGCGCGTGGATAAATTTCAACGTACGCTTCTACCTGATTGCACTGATTTTCGTGGTCTTCGAAGTCGAGGTGGCGTTCGTCTATCCAATCGCGACCGTGTACCTGGAGTGGGTCCGCTCGGGACGGCGCCTCTACGCGCTCAGCGAGATTCTGATCTTCCTGCTGATTCTGTTCGTCGGCCTGGTTTACGTCTGGGTCAAGCACGACCTCGAATGGGTCAAAAAAGTTCCGCAGTCATAAGCGGCTGAGGTCCGATCGATATGCCCCTGCTGAATACGCTTCCGGATTACGTGCTCACTACCAAGACCGACGAGCTGCTCAACTGGATGCGCAAATCGAGCATCTGGTACATGCTGTTCGGCCTGGCCTGCTGCGCAATCGAGTTGATGCACACCGGCGGCCCGCGCGCCGATATCGAGCGCTTTGGTGCGACGCCGCGCGCGTCGGCGCGCCAATCCGACCTGATGATCGTCGCGGGAACGCTGACGCTGAAGATGGCGCTGCGCACGCGCCTGCTCTACGACCAGATGCCCGATCCGAAGTACGTGATCTCGATGGGCTCGTGCGCGAGCTGCGGCGGACTATTCCAACTCGCCTACTCGGTCTGCGACGGCGTGGACAAGATTCTGCCGGTTGATGTTTACGTGCCGGGATGCCCGCCGCGTCCGGAGGCGCTCACCGAGGGCCTGCTCAAGCTGCAGGAAAAGATGATGACCGAGCGGTGGCTGGCGCGCTCGCCTAACGGCAACGGCAAGCAGGTGGCGGCGGCGTAAACGTGGAACCGCTCCAGATATACGAGCGGGTCAAGAGTCGGTTTGGCGATCGCGTGCTCGAAGTGGCGGCCGGCAAACCGGACCCGTTTATCGTCGTCGATCCGGCGGCGATCGTTGAGATCGGCCGCTACATGAAGGACGATCCCGAACTCGCGATGGATTGCCTCTCCAACGAGAGCGGCGTCGACTACAAGGACCGCATCGAGGTCGTCTATCACCTGTTTTCGTACAAGCTGCGCCACACGGCGGTGCTGAAGGTAAAACTGCCGCGCGAGAATCCGTCGATCGAGACGCTGGAGAACGTGTGGAAATCGGCTAACTGGATGGAGCGCGAAATCTTCGATCTGATCGGCGTGACCTTCACCGGGCATAGCGACTTGCGCCGCATCCTGATGCCCGAGGACTGGATCGGCCATCCGCTGCGCAAGGACTTCGTCGAGCCGATGGAATATCACGGAATTTCCACCGTCAGAGAGAGCCCGATCATCCGGCTCGAGACGAAAAAGAAATGAGCACGCTTCGCACCGAAGAAATGACGCTGAACATGGGACCGCAGCATCCGTCCACGCACGGCGTGCTGCGCTTCGTCGTGCGCGCCGACGGCGAAGTGATGCGCGAGGCAATCCCGGACGTCGGCTACCTGCATCGCTCGATCGAGAAAATCGCGGAGAAGGTCGGCTATCACGGCTTCATGCCGTACACCGATCGCGTCGACTATGTGTGCGCGATGTTCACCAACCAGGGTTGGGGCATGGCGTGCGAGAAGCTGGCGAATATCGAGGTGCCCAAGCGCGGCGAGTATTGCCGCGTGATCGCCGCCGAGTTCAACCGTATCGCGTCGCATCTGCTGTCAGTCGGCACGATGGGGATGGACATCGGCGCGATGACGCCGTTTACGCATGCGATTCGCGAACGCGAAATGATTAACGACCTGATCGAGGAGCTATGCGGCGCGCGCCTGACCTTCAACTACATGCGCATCGGTGGCGTGGCGTGGGATTTGCCGCCGGGCTGGCGCGAGAAGGCGATTGCTTATCTCGATCATCTCGGTCCAATCATCGACGAGTTCAACTCGCTGCTGTCCTTCAATAAGATCTACATCGAGCGGCTGGCCAACATCGGAATAATCACCGCCGAAGAAGCGGTTAACTACAACCTGGTCGGTCCGAATCTGCGCGGATGCGGGATCAAGTGGGACATCCGTAAGGACATTCCATACTCAGTTTATCCTGACTTCGATTTCGAAGTACCTATCGGCACCGGCAAGTGGGGCACGCTCGGCGACTCGATGGACCGCTACATGGTGCGGATCTACGAGATGAAGGAATCCGTGAAAATCCTGCGCCAGGCGCTCGAAAAGATTCCGCCCGGCAGCGTGCTGGCGAAGGTGCCGCGCAACTTCAAGCCGCCCGCCGGCGAATGCCAGATTCGCGTCGAGAGCGCGCGCGGAGACATGGGATGGTACGTCGTCAGCGACGGCACCGGGTATCCGTGGCGCGTGCACGTGCGCACGGGTTCTTTCGCCGCGATGGGGATGACGCAGAAGCTGTCACAGGGCCTGATGATCGCGGACCTGGTCACCTTGATTGCCAGCCTCGACGTGATCGCGCCGGAGATCGATCGCTAGAGCACCATGCAGACCTTGATCGAGAACCTGGTCGCGGCCGGCACCTTCGGCAAGAACGCGAGCGTCGTGGCGGCGCTCGTAATCTTCGTGCTGAGCGCGGTCGTGTTCCTGGGCGTCGCGTTTCCGTTCGCCGGAATCGTCAGTTGGGTCGAGCGCCGCGTATGGGCGCGCATCCAGTCGCGCGTCGGCCCCAATCGCGTCGGCCCCAACGGCTTCCTGCAGTGGCTGGCCGACGGCGTCAAGCACGTCTGCAAGGAAGACATCGTGCCCGACGACTCCGACGCGACACTGTTCAAGATCGCGCCGTACCTGGTCGTGCTGGCGTTCGTGCTGCCGTGGGCGGTGATGCCGTTTTCGTCGTCGCTAATCCTGGCCGACATGAACGTCGGCATCCTCTACATGACGTCGGTCACGGCGCTGACTGTGGTCGGCGTGCTGATGGCTGGCTGGGCGTCGAACGACAAGTGGTCGCTAATCGGCGGAATCCGCTCGGCGGCGCAGATAGTGAGCTACGAAATTCCCGCCGGCCTCTCGATTTTCCCGGTCGTGCTGATGACGGGAACGCTCTCGATGCAGGGAATCATCAAGGCGCAAGGGTGGGCGCCGCAGCATTGGTTCCTGCTCGCCAACCCGTTCACGTTCGTCGCCGCGAACATCCTGTATATCTCCGCGCTGGCCGAAGGTAACCGCACTCCGTTCGACCTGCCCGAGGCCGAGTCCGAGCTCGTCGCCGGCTTCGCGACCGAGTACAGCGGCATGCGCTACTTGTTTTTCTTCATGGCGGAGTGGGGCAACCTGTTCATCATCGGCGCGATCATCACGACGCTGTTTCTCGGCGGATGGCAATTTCCGCACGTCACCAACAACGCGGTGATGATGAACGTGCTGCAGCTGATCACGTTTAACGTGAAGGTGTTGTTCCTGGTCTTCATGTCGATGTGGATTCGCGGCACGCTGCCGCGAGTGCGGATCGATCAGCTGATGACGCTGTGCTGGAAGTACTTCGTGCCGATTTCGTTCGTGAACATGATCGGCACCGCCGTGTGGGTCGCGATTTGGCCCGACGGCAACGCCGCGATGGGATACCTGATGCTCGCGGGCGCCGTGGTGCTGCTGGTGCTGTTCATCCAGCGCGTCATCTACTATCTCAGGCGTTCGCGAATGGAAGTTTATTTCAACCCGACGATATAGAGGCGCGACTTAAGAGAACATCGATGGGCGCTGCTGGCGAATACCTACAGAACATCAAGGACACCGTCTCGACAATCTTCGAGGGGCTGGCGGTGACGGCGTCGCATTTCATGCGCAAGCCGTACACCGTGCAGTATCCCGACCGGATGCCGATGCGGGTGCAGGACACGTTGCCGTTCCGCTATCGCGGCATTCTCGAAGTCGACCTCGAGATTTGCACCGGATGCCTGGCGTGCGAGCGCGCGTGCCCGATCGATTGCATCGTGATCGTCGCCGACAAGGATCCTGTCACCAAGCAACTGTTGCTGTCGCAGTTCGATATCGACATCGCCAAGTGCATGTACTGCGGCCTGTGCAGCGAGCCATGTCCGACCGGATCGATTCATCACACGACCGAGTTCGAGGGCGCCGACTACTCGCTCGAAAGCCTGATTCGCCGCTTCGTTTCGGATCCGGTAATCGCGTACAAGCCCAAGAAGGGTCCCGAGACCGATCCGCGAATCGCGCCGATCCTCAACCGCGGCATGTCGTATCTCGATCAATGGGCGCTGCCGGGCGGCGAAAAGCCGGCCGACGAAACTCCTGCCTGACGGGGCGGGAACGACTCTAGAGGATGCGGGGAAGGGCGAATCGATGCTGGCGCAGATAATCTTCTACGCGCTCGCGGCGCTGACCGTCGGAACTGCAGCGCTCGTCGCGTTCTCGCGCAACATCGTGTACTCGACGTTCGCGCTGCTGGGCGCGTTCATGGGCGTCGTGGGCATCTACATTCTGCTCGCGGCGGATTTTGTCGCGATGGTTCAGCTCCTGGTTTACGTCGGCGGAATATTGGTGCTGACGATCTTTGCCGTGATGCTGACCGCGGGAATTGCGGACGTTACCGTCTCCAATCGCGCGGTCGGGACCGGACCGGCGCTCGTCACGGTCGGGATCGCGGCGCTCGTGATGCTGTATGCGGTGGAGCGCACGCCGTGGCATCAGGGCGGTGCGCTGACCGTCGCGCCGACGACCTACGGAATTGGCAACGCGTTCCTGGGCGACTACGTGCTGCCATTCGAGGTCGCGTCGCTGGTGCTGCTGGCGGCGCTGATCGGCGCGATCGTCATCTCGCGTCACGAGGCCAAGGAGTAGCGGATGGGCGGCGGAATCACACTGGACCACTTCCTGGTCTTAAGTCTGATCGTATTTTCACTCGGACTTTTCACGGTGCTCAGCCGCCGCAACGCGATCGGTATCCTGATGGGCATCGAGTTGATCCTCAATTCCGCCAACATCAACTACCTGGCGTTCGCGTTTTACGGCGGCGGTAAGTACGACGGGCAGATTTTCGCGATCTTCGTCATCATGCTGGCCGCGGCCGAAGCGGTTATCGGTCTGGCCGTGGTGCTCGCGATTTACCAGAACTTCAAGACTATCGACGTCGACGCGGCCGAGACTCTCAGTGGATAACCCCAACGTGCGCGACCCCGCATCGACGCGGAATGTGCAGCCCTGCGCGTCGGGCGGCGCTTTCTTTCCGGCCCGGCGCTTTTCTGCTTATATCAGCGCGGCTGAAGCTGGCGGGCGTTAGACGATGGACCATCCGATCGCGGTTTCCTTTGTAAGATTGATCGTGCTGCTGCCGCTCATCGGCGCGGCGATAAATTTTATCGTCGGCCGGCGTCTGCAGAAGGCGTTCGGCAAGCGCGCGATCACTTTGATCGGATGCGGCGTCGTAATCCTGGCATTTCTGCTGGCGGTGCGCGGCTTCATCGCGATGCTCGCGCTGGCGCCGGAAAATCGCTTCATGCTCGACGATTTGTGGCGCTGGTTCGACGTCGGCGGCCTGCAGCTGGACATCGCGTTCTGGCTCGACCCGCTCTCGATGCTGATGACGTTGATCGTCACCGGCATCGGCGGGCTCATCCACATTTATTCCGTCGGCTACATGCACGACGACGACGGCTACTGGCGCTTCTTCGGCTGGCTCAACCTGTTCACCTTCGCGATGCTGGTGCTGGTGCTGGGCGACAACCAGTGGCTGATGTTCGTCGGCTGGGAAGGTGTCGGCCTGTGCTCATTCGCGCTGATCGGTTTCTGGTACAAGGTTCCGGCCAACACCACCGCGGGCAACAAGGCGTTCATCGTCAACCGCGTCGGCGACCTTGCATTTGTCGTGGCGCTGTTCTCGCTGTTTGCGGCGCTCGGCGCGATCGGTCATCCGACGCTGGTGACGCGCGAGATCGCGCGCTATGCGCCGCAGCTCGCCGGCGTGCCGATCGATTTCGCGGGCTTTCACGTCAGCCACCAGGTGGTTGGATTCGTAACGCTGATGATGTTCATCGGCGCGACCGGCAAGTCGGCGCAGATCCCGCTCTACGTGTGGCTGCCTGACGCGATGGCCGGGCCGACTCCAGTCAGCGCGCTGATCCATGCGGCGACGATGGTTACCGCCGGTGTGTACATGGTTGCGCGGATGAATTTCCTGTTCTCGATGTCGCCGTTCACGATGGGCGTAATCGCGGTGGTCGGCGGAGCGACCGCCCTCTTCGCCGCCACCATCGGCACCGCGCAAAACGACATCAAGAAGGTGCTCGCGTACTCGACCGTCAGCCAGCTCGGTTACATGTTCGCGGCGCTCGGCGTCGGCGCGTACGCGGCCGGCGTCTTTCACCTGATGACGCATGCGTTCTTCAAGGCGTGCCTGTTCCTCGGCAGCGGATCGGTGATTCACGCGATGGGCGGCGAGCAGGACATGCGCAAGATGGGCGGCCTGCGGCACAAGATGCCGATTACGTTCTGGACTTTCGTCGCGGCAACTTTCGCGCTCTGCGGCATTTTCCCGTTCGCCGGATTCTTTTCGAAGGATGAGATCATCTGGCAGGCGTTCTCGCACGGACACTTCCTGGTGTGGGCGTTCCTGCTGCTGGGGGCCGGCTTCACGGTCTTCTATATGTCGCGCCAGGTGTACATGACATTCTTCGGCGAGTTCCGCGGCACCCACGAGCAGGAGCATCACCTGCACGAGTCGCCGCCCTCGATGGCATACGTGCTGGTCGTGCTCGGCGTGCTGTCGGTCGTCGGCGGGTGGTTGAAGTGGCCGGAATTCTTCATCGCGTTCAAACCGTTCGAGGAATTTCTCGATCCGATTCTCGGCTCCGATGTGACGCGGCGGATCACCGAATCGGGAATCCACAATCATCTCATCGAAGGCGCATTTGCGGGCATCACTTTCGCAGTCGTAATTGCCGGGTGGTTCCTGGCCGATCTGATGTACCGGCAGAACAAGCTCGACCCCGCGCGCTTCAGCGAGATGTTCGCCGGCGTGCTCTACGAGTGGGTGCTTAACAAGTACTACGTCGACGAACTTTACGATCGCGTCGTGGTGCAGCCGTACCTGATGGCGACGCGCGCGTTCGCGTGGTTCGACGCGAACGTAATCGACGGCGTCGTCAACCTGGCGGCGACGATCACGGTGTTCGGGTCGTGGATGTCGGGGCTGTTCGACAACTACGTCGTCGACGGATTGGTCAACTTCGCGTCCAACCTGACGCTGGACGTGGGCGGCAGGCTGCGCCGTCTGCAGACCGGCTCGATCAACGGTTATCTGTACGGAATTCTGGCCGGAGTGATGCTGATCCTGCTGGTGCGCGCGGTCGCACGGGCATGATCGGCACGCGACTCCGCTGATGAACAGACGAAGAAGAGCAAAATCGAAATGAGTCACGCACTGACGCTGATAACCTTCGTGCCGATCGTCGGGATGGTGCTGATCCTGGCGCTGCCCGACACGATGAAGCCTTCCTTCAAGTGGATCGCGGTCTGCGCGACGATACCCCAACTGCTGATCGCGCTGTTCCTCTACCAGCACTTCGACACCACGACCACCGCGGTTCAGTTCGTGGAAAAGACGCCGTGGCTGCCCAGCTACCACATCAGCTACTTCATGGGCGTCGACGGAATCAGCATCTCGATGGTGCTGCTGACGGCGATCATCTGCTTCTTCTCGGTGTTCGCGAGCTTCGGCATCAACCGCGCGGAGAAGGGCTACTACGCGATGCTGCTGATGCTCGACACGGGCATGATGGGTGTGTTCGTGTCGATGGATTTTTTCCTGTTCTACATTTTCTGGGAAGTGATGCTGCTGCCGATGTATTTTCTCATCGGCATCTGGGGCGGACCGCGGCGCGAGTACGCGGCGATCAAGTTCTTTCTCTACACGCTGCTCGGCTCGGTGCTCATCCTGTTGGCGATGCTGGGGTTGTACTACTACGGCGCGTCGCCGACCTTCGACTTGACCGAATTGGCGGCGAATTCGAGCCAGTACTCGATCGGCTTCCAGCGGGTGGTATGGATCGCGCTGTTCATTGGATTTGCGATAAAGATTCCCGCATTCCCATTCCATACCTGGTTGCCCGACGCGCACGTCGAAGCGCCCACCGCGATCTCTGTCATCCTGGCGGGCGTGCTGCTCAAGATGGGCACCTACGGAATTCTGCGCGTCAACTTTGCGGTGCTGCCGGCGGCGACGATGCAGCTGGCGTGGCTGTTCCTGGGCGTGATCGGGACGATCAACATCGTGTACGGCGCGATGTGCGCGATGGCGCAAACCGACTTCAAAAAACTGATTGCCTATTCGTCGATTAGTCACATGGGATACGTGATGCTCGGGCTCGCCTCGTTCACGACGGCGGGGATCAACGGCGCCGTGCTGCAGATGTTCAATCACGGCACGATCACGGCGATGCTCTTTATTTTGGTCGGCGTAATTTACGACCGCGCGCATCATCGCGAGATCGCTGGCTTCGGCGGATTGGCGCAGCAGATGCCGGTGTACACGGCGATCACCGGGTTCGCGTTCTTCGCCGGAATGGGACTGCCCGGGATGTCGGCGTTCATCTCAGTGGTGCTGGTCCTGCTCGGCGCGTGGCAGACCCATCCGCTGATGACCGTCTTCGGCGCGGCGACCGCGATCCTGACTGCGGGCTACCTGCTGTGGACCTTCCAGCGCATCTACCTCGGCCCGCTCAACGAGAAGTACAACGCGCTTCCCGATCTGTCGTTTCGCGAGGGCTTCACGCTGGTGCCGCTCGGCGTGCTGGTGCTGATCCTCGGCGTCTATCCGCAGGCGGTGCTGGGCCTGCTCAACACTTCGCTCGTTCACCTGAACCAGGTTGTGCTGTCCACCTCGGGCGCGGCCGTCGCGATGATTCACTAAGACGGA